>JAAXKN010000043.1 GCA_025612375.1 Ignavibacteria bacterium | reverse complement strand
TAGCCTAATCCGAAACCCAGCCTAAGGCCGTAAATTCCCGGACTAATTGTATTTTCAAATATCGTTACTCTGACGGTAGCGCCATTATATTTAAATGTTGAAGGCAGGCAAATCTGGTACCCAACACTCCCAAATACGGTGAAATTGGAAATCTCACGGAACAAGGTAATGCCGGGAGTAAATCCTATTGTAATGCCGTCATATGTTACAGACTCCGATTCTTTTTGATCGAAAATCCGCCCGTAGGTTTTTAAGGTGTAAGAGGTCCAGATCAGTGATACTCCCAAATTCAGGCTCAGGTTTAATCTTCTTTTGGATTTGTAATTTTTTTCAATCATAATGCCGAAAGCATTGGAGGAAAGTATCTGATCGAAGCCGATTTCACCGGAATAATCCTCGTAGTGAATTCTGCCCCCGGTAGAAAATTGTTCGAAATACAGGCCGGCATTTACCTCCGATGAATCTTTTACAGGCATGAGAAACTGAAACTGCATGCCGAAATAAGGAGGAAAGGATTCAAGAGTCTCGGCCCCCACTCCGCGCAGATTTCTCTGCATATCCTGCTGCGCAGCTTTGAGGTCATTAGCAGCAAAAAAGTTATATGTAGCCTTTGCCCTGACGAAATATGACTTCTGGGCAAAAAGGTTCTTTGGCAAAGATAAAGCGCAAAGTATTATCAAAATGGCTTTTATTGGCATATACAGATTTCCGGTGTCTTAGTTACATAATTTAATTGTTTGCATAATCATTATACTGAATTGAAAGATAAGCAGCGGGTCAGCTATAGCCCGCATATTTAAATTGCATCGTGGTTATCGGTAAATATGTAAAATGAACGGCTGCAGACCAGGAATTCAGATCCTAATTTATCGGCAAGGCTGCCGCTGTAGGTACGTGCCCATACTTCCAGTCTCATGATGTGTTTGCCGTTGCTGAACTTCTCACTATGGAATGCCGGATACTTTTCCAAATTAGTGGATTCGCCAACTTTGACTGCGTCTATATAAAGAATAGCTTTTGAGAAGGTCCCCCCGGAAATATTGATTTTATATTTTAAGTCCACTGTTCCGGAAACATAAAGAGTATCGCTGACCGGATCAAGATTAATGGACATTTTTACATCCGGCACCGGAACGTTCACATAATTTTTTTCCTTTGGAGAATAAACCAGGTCGTCGCATGAATAGAAAAGCATTGCGGCAATTATTACAAAAAGGAATAGAGAGAGATAACTTTTCATAAGGCTGAAGGGAAATTATTTATTGATAGAACATTTCATCAAAACGGCCTCAAAAGTTAAAGAACTTTATTCCAATTTCCAATACCGGAGTCAGTTGGAATAAAGAGGAAGGAAGGCGGTGATACTTTCAGCGCTGATAACCCGTAAAGCACGGAATTATCAGTCATTCTTTGCGCGGTAGTGAAGAACAACTGTGCCCTTTTCGTATCTTATCATATCCATGAGTTCCAGGTTATGCGGCTTTCAAATAAATCTCTAAATCAGATATCTTATTTCAGTATAAACAATTCAGAGTTCCCTTTCAACATTGTCATGCATTCTTTTAGTTATTGAATATATAATATCCGGTTCATTGTTTTATAAAAAAGCATTTCAAAACTTGATAAGAAAGGAGAAGTGTTATGGGAAAACTGCAGGATAAGGTTGCACTGGTGACAGGAAGTTCACATGGTATCGGAAGTGCAATTGCAAGGCTGTTTGCAAGTGAAGGGGCAAAGGTTGTGCTGCACGGAAGGGACAAGGATGCATTGGCCTCATTAAGAAATGAACTATCGGACAAAGGCCTGAATGTAATTCACCTGAGGGCTGACGTGACAAAATATGACGAGATAGATTCCATGCGCCGGACAATAGAGCAGGAACTTGGTTATGTAGATATACTGGTAGCAAATGCAGGAGGAAGCCACACAAAGCCCATGGCTTTTGAAGAGATACCGGAGGACGGGTGGCGTGCATCCATTGAGGCAAACCTTACGGCAACGTTTCTTACAATAAAGAGTTTTCTTCCGGCAATGAAAGCCCGCAAGACGGGTAATATAATAACCATATCCTCTGCGGCAGCAAGGTATACAAGCGGAAAGTCGCCCGTGCCCTATTCGGCAGCCAAAGCGGGCATACAGGTTATGACAAAGCATCTTGCCTCTGAACTGGGGACTTGGGGCATAAGAGTTAACTGCATAGCTCCTGAAACAATAATGACTGAACGGAACAAGCAGTGGATATCAGATGATATGCAGAAGGAAATGGCCAAATGGCATCCTATTAAGAGGCTGGGCAGCCCTGAAGACGTTGCTCAGGCTGCACTTTTCCTGGCATCGGAAGAATCTTCATGGATTACAGGGGTCATTTTAGACGTCGCGGGCGGAGCTGTACTGGTTTAAGCTGAATCAGAGAAATTCTGTAAGTATTAAATATAAATAATGCCAGAATAAATATTCAATTCTTCCATTGATTCTTGGTGAAAATGCGGCAGAAAAGCTGAAAAATGTAATGAAAGGAATGGCTGAGAACAAGTTCAGGGTAATGCAGGCAGTTTTTCAAAAGTTATAATATTGCTTTCGGTCTGTCAGGGGGCATAAATCGGGAATTGTGGAGATTTCTGAAAATATATATAATCCAATGTGTGTGCATAATTTATTAAGAAAGGAGGTGTATGTATGGAAGCTTTGGTGTATCATGGAGCGGGCAAGCGTGCGTGGGAGCAGAAACCGGACCCGAAGATTATTGACCCCAAAGATGTAGTTCTCAGAATATCCAAGACGACCATTTGCGGAACCGACCTTCATATAATGAAAGGTGACGTGCCGACTGTGACAGACGGCCGCATTTTAGGGCACGAAGGCACGGGAATAGTTGAAGAGGCCGGAAAGGCAGTTGCAAATTTCAAAGCAGGCGACAAGGTACTTATTTCCTGCATTACAGCATGCGGGACCTGTTTTTTCTGCAAGAAAGGGATGTACTCGCACTGTGAAAACGGCGGATGGATACTGGGCAATACAATTGACGGCACACAGGCAGAGAAGGTAAGAATTCCTTTTGCCGATACGAGCCTTTATCACTTCCCGCCCAATGTGGAGGAGGAAGCTCTTGTAATGCTAAGCGACATATTACCTACAGGGTTTGAATGCGGCGTACTTAACGGGCAGGTACAGCCGGGAGATACTGTGGCCATTGTAGGCTCGGGACCGATAGGCCTGGCGGCGCTGCTGACATCGCAGTTCTATTCTCCCTCAGAAGTTATAATGATAGATATGGATGAGAACCGCCTTAAGACTGCAAAGGCATTCGGGGCAACAAAAGTTGTAAGTAAAAATGCAGTTGAAGAGGTTATGAAGCTGACAAACGGAAAAGGCGCCGACGTTGTAATTGAAGCCGTGGGCATACCCCCGACATTTGAAATCTGCCAGTCGATTGTTGCTCCCGGCGGTCACATTGCCAATATCGGCGTACACGGTAAAAGTGTTGAACTGCATCTGGAAAAGTTATGGTCGCATAATATCACGATCACCACGCGCCTGGTTGACACAGTAACAACTCCCATGCTATTGAAGGTTGTTTCATCAGGAAAGCTGGAGCCAGGGAAGCTTATTACGCACCGTTTCCAGCTTCGTGATGTAATGAAAGCATACGATACGTTTGGAAACGCGGCAAAAGAAAATGCATTGAAGGTTCTTCTGACGAATTAAAATAATTCGCCACAATTTCAGAGCGTCAGTCCCCTTTCCCGGGGAGCCGGCGCTCTGAATGGAGTCTACTTAGTGTCAACTTTGCAAACGGGCTTTACAGATCCCGCCGGCAAGAAAAAGGGTTTTGTTACTTCTTAAGTGCCGCCTTTGTAAACCGGGATTCAGGGATACTGATGTGGAAATCAATTGAGTCAATTATGTATTCAGTCCCTTCGCTGCCCGTCTGCATGAGGTCGCGGAAAGTCATCTTTTTTGGATACCAGCGGTTATCCACGCGCATTACTTCCGTAATCTCGCTCATCTTTAAGGGCTTGCCGCTTCTGGCATATCTTTCTTCTTTTAAGGGAAGCCATTTTTCCTTGTCGACCCAGAGTTTCCGGCTGTAGTATGTAACGTCTTCCTGTTTTGCCGTCAGTTCCACTACATAACAGTCCCTGCCCTGAAGTTTTTCCGAGCCTTTAAGTTTTGCATTATAAATGTCGGTAAGCTTTCTGTTTTCAGTAATATCCTCGTATGAAAGATCGGAGCCCATAACAGACTGTCTTAAAAGATGTCCTGAGATTGTGATGATCCTGTCGGTCGGTTCGGGAATATAATTCCAAATCTGGTCGCCCAGTTTGAGCATTTTTTTTCCTTTTTCACGCGGCGGGTCGGTATATTCCACAAAGGCCTTATCGCGCCCTTGTGTCCAGGTTTTTGCCTTAACAGACCGCGTTCCCGCCCGGCCATGAATGATCATTGTAGTCTGGCTTACAGCCTTATCGACTACCATGTTTTTATCTATCTGTTTTAATATATCCTCTCCTACGGGAGTCTGAGCTGAAATAATGCCGAGGGATAAAAATAATATTCCAATAATAGCTGTTAACGTTTTCATGCTTCAAGTTCCTTAAATAATTGTGCAGTCTGACGCTTAAAGATCTGTATTCCAGAAAGCGCCGTTCCAAGGGTTGTAGCAATAAGTCCCGGAACAAACCCTATATAAAAGCTTGCAGGGCTGATTCTTGCCCTTAGGACGTTGGACATCATAATTGATGAATTCCTAAGTGATCCAGAGATATCAAAGCCCGCCTGCTGAAAATAATATGCAATCAGAAGGCCTATAAAAGTCCCGATGAAAGATCCTGTAAGGCCTATCAGAATTGATTCATAAATGAGAGTTTTATAAATATGACCTTTTCTTTCACCAAGAGCCAGGCGGACACCAACTTCACCGTAGCGTCTAATGCCCGACATGAGTCCGGCATTAAGGAGTACGGCCGACATTGCAATGAGGAAAATTCCGACAATAATTAAACCCATGGAGTCAGCATATTTGATATATTCCCTCATTCCGTTCTGGTCCTCAAGAGTCAGCATCAGGGGTGAAAACTTATCTGAAGGTTTGGAGAATTTACGGTTAAAGTCCCCGGCAATATTTCCGGCCTGTTCAGATTCGTAAAATTTATTTCTGCTGTAGCCCAGAATTTCCCCTGCGCCGTCCGGCATCTCGAGAGCAAACTGTATATCGGACAGGTCTGCAATCATTGCGCCTTTATCCATAGCAGTAATACCGAAGGCCACAGTGCCAGAGACAACAAAGTTCTGCACAGCCATTGCCCCGCCGGAAGTTGTGGAAAGGAGTGTTATTTTATGGTTAAGCCCCACGCCCAGTTTTTTCGCAAAAGAATCGCTAAGGAGTACTTCGCCCGGTTTATCAGGGATACGGCCTCTGAGAAGAGCCTTCATTAGATTGAGGCGTTCAGCCTCATGGCTATTTTTATTGAAAAGGTCAGCTGCAATGCCGAAGACAGGGCTCTGTGATTTTGTTTCGCCGTTTTCATCCGGCACGTCCAGGAGTCCCGCAAATTTTATTCTGGGTGTCCATTCATAGTCAGGATAAGTTTTCTTCAGTGTACTTAGCAGGCTTTCAACAGAGGTAAGGGCAAGGTCATTCGGCAGCTGATTTTCCAGTTCGTGATAGGAAGCAGTCATAACCTTAAGGTGTCCGGAATCGAATCTGGCCGTGGAATCTATGAGGTCATTCATCATTCCGCTCATAAAAGAGTAAAGAAGCGTTGTAAGGAGTACTCCAAGAGCAACAACAATAATGGGGAAAAGGCTTCTATGGCGGTCGCGAAGCAACCCTTTAAATAAAAATTTAATCATGCTATCTTCCCCCTGAGAGCGTCTGTGGGTTTAAGCTTTGTAATTCTGCGTGTGGGCAGAAAGCTTACCACAACAACGGAGACAAAAAGGATTAAACTTGTAATAACATAAAGCTGAAGGCCGTATTTAGGATACAAAACCGCCCCGATGGAAATACCCGCCTGCCCTGCCACCTGAGGAACATTAAGTCCCGTTCGGGCAAAATATGCGAGTAAGGGTATACCGTATGCAGCGCCTGCGATCAATGCCAAAATGCCAAGGAGGCAGCCTTCCAGTGTAAAGAGCATAATTACATTCCACCTGGTCATACCGAGTGCCATGAGTGTACCCATTTCCTTTCTCCGCCTGAAAATAGCAAGGACCTGCGTGTCGAAGACTGCAAGAAGAGCCATTCCGAGAAGGAGTATAAACATGAATGAAGCCGTGGTTTTTTTCTGCTGAACGGTGTTATTAAGGTCCTTAAGAAGATAATCGTGATTCTTAAAGGCCCAATCGGGCCCTCCTGAAGGATAAAAGCTGATATTTTTCTTCAGTGTTATGATAGTTGCCTCATCAGGCGCGCGGTACATTTTCTGCAGCGAATTAAGAGGGACCCAGATCTGATCCCGGTCGATGGACTGAACATCTGTATTCATTACCTCAACGATTCTGACATCTGCGGCGTCAAAGGTCCCGTTTATGTTCTTCCACCTGATGCTGAGGTAGTCGCCCGCCTGCAGACCCATGCTTTCTGCCATTCTTGAACCGATTAGTCCCGGAATTGAAGCCGTGTCGCTGTCTTTCAGCAGCCAAGTTGGCATTTTTACTATTTTCTGCATAGGGTCTATTCCCTTCAGGAGAGCCGATTGTACATGCCCTTTCGGGAATATTGCAGCGCTAACAATAAGAACCGCCGCGGCATTCCCATTTTTAATTTCGTTCTGCAGGTTTTCAGGAATTTTCGAGTGTGAATTTTCAATTGAGAAAGGGTCATAAGGGTCATAGTTCTTCTGGAAGAACTGTCCGCCCCCGATTTCGGAATCGATAATTGCGTCTTTGACCTGCTGGAGCATGCCGTCGTAAAGGCCTTCAGTCATAACTATCATTACAAAGGCAAACGAGAGGACAAACACATTCAGCCAGGAACGAAGTCCCGCATGGGTAATATTTCTGAAAGCTAATTTTAATATTAACATAATATCATTCCTTTGTCAGACTGAGGTCGTCAATAATCTTTCCATCACTAAGCACAACTTTTCTTTTCAGGTAGCCGATCACTTTCTCGTCGTGTGTGGCAAAGATGAACGTTGTATTCAGTTCCTCGTTAAGCCTAAGCATCATTTTAAGGATATTATGGGAATTTGCCGCATCGAGGTTTGCCGTAGGCTCGTCGGCAAGGACCAGCCTTGGAAGTTTAACCATTGCTCTTGCAACCGCAACCCTCTGGCTTTCGCCGCCTGAGAGCTGATTCGGTTTTGACTTTGCCTTACCCGAAAGGCCTACCCATTCGAGGGCTTTCATAACAGCCTCTTCCCTTTCCTCTTTGCTTTTTTTAAGAAGAAGGAGCGGAAATTCCACGTTCTCGAAGACGGTATAGACAGGCAGAAGATTATATGTCTGGAATATGAATCCTATAGATTCATTCCTGAGGAGGGCAGCCTCAGCCTGGCTTAGCGCATTCACATTTTTATCCAGCACCACTGCTTCCCCATGCGTGGGGTTATCCAGAGCGCCAATGATGTTCAGAAGGGTTGTTTTTCCGGATCCGCTTGGTCCGATGAGGCCTGTAAATTCACCGCCGCAGACTGAAAGGTTAACGTTATCCAGGGCCCGGAAGAACTGTTTTCCCATTGTATAATCTTTGACTAAGCTGCGTACTTTTATGATCTCAGAATTCTGCATTGAATATTCCCCATGGTTCAATGATTAAAAACTACCATTAGCTGTAATCCGTAGCCGGCAGCAGGCATAGACCTGCTCATAAAGAGACTGCCGGAAGATTCAGGGTAATGAAAAAGAGCAAGATTTATTATAAAATTGTCGTATGTCCTCTGAAACTGATAATACTGGTAGAGTTTCTTATCGGAATAGCTATAATACTCCTGCAGGGCAAGGTTGTCCAGTGTGCCAATCGGATAAGTAGCCATAAGGGCCGAGACGTGGCCTTCGCTGCTGAGGGAGGTAATCTTGTCCGAGGAAGCAGAGTACATATGTTCAAAAAGGAAATAGATCCCGTTTCCCAGAGGGAATGTATAATCGCCTCCAAGAGTAAGGAGCTTCAGCCATCTGAAGCCGGGAAGAGCGGCCCTGGAATTCTGCAGTACCGATTCAAACCATAGCCCAACGCCAACATCCCATCGCCCATCCAAGGCATAGCGGTTTTCCCTGTAGCTATAAGTGCCCTCTTCAGCCTCTCTTGAATGGATTGTTGCCGCAACCTCGCCCAAAGGAACGGGCAGCTGCACTCTTCCGCCAAACTCAGGAACATCCCTGCGGCTTTGGAAGGCTTCAAAGCCCTTAGGACTTTTATTGCCGTACAGGGCCCAGAGCCAAAGGACCGAGTTATCCATAAAGCTGTACTTGTATCTGAGGCCGTATACGCCTTCGGTCAGTTTCAGGGGGTCGCGCGGGTCAACGCTGTCGAACCACATCAGGGCGCGCAGAAGCTGTGCAGGGCCAAAATTTATTTTCTGCAGTCCCGCCTGGATTTCCGACTGGGGGCCTGTATAGCGCAGAATTGCCCTGTAAAGCTTTGCGTTGTAAGTGCTTGAATTTATGTCGGTTGCAAAATAGGAGTTAAGCAGAACCTCGGCATTAAGAAGATGGTCTTCATTTAAGTTATAGGAATAGCTTAGCTGCGGTATGTAGCGCAGTCCCAAATCCTTTTCCCACTTATCCTGTAGTCTTATGCCGGTTCCCCAGCCCGAGAGCTGCCCTTTGAATTCCAGGCTCTGTGCATTTACTCTGCCAAGAAGCATAAGCACAGCTATAAGCGCCAGAGCCGTATCCATTTTATTTACATGGTAGCCGGGCATTACTTTTGTGCCTTTTCAAGCGGCAGAATACCGCAATAAAAGAAATTATTGACTTCCAGAGAAAAATCGGTCACACTCGGATAGAGTTTGACCAGGTCCTGATTTTTAGCCATTTCCAGGAGCTGATTGAGTACGGCAATTAAGAACTCAGGCTTTATATCGCGCCTTACCTCACCTTTTTCCTGGGCCTTTTTTACAAAATCAATAAACACGGCAACACTTTTGTGATAAAATTCCTTAATAAAAAGCGCCAGGTCCCCTTCAGGATTAACATATTCGGCAAAGAATTCCAGGCTGAGTTTTTGAGAGTATTCTTCCTTAAGTTTCAGCAGCAGGAGTATCTTTTCATTAAAGGGTACCTCCATTTCCATCACTTCGCGCATAATTCTTTCCGATTCCCTGAACCATGTTTCCATCATAAATTTTATTAGTTCATCCTTATTGGCAAAGTACTTATAGAAAGTCATTTTGCTGACAGAAGCCCTCTGGCAGATTTCCTCAATTGTCACGCGGCGGAAACCGTATTTCTGGAACAATTCCTCGGCAGTTGAGAATATCTGCCGGAATTTCCTGGGCTTATCGGTTATTTGTGATACAAATGGCATGTTTATCTATACGTTTTTAATAATTATTTACTTATTTCGTACAAAATTTACATTATTGTATATTAATTAGCAATATTAAATTGAAGAATTCTTATTCTTCTGCTTTTTAATTTTTACTTTTTAAATTTTAATTGATGTTCTTTTTCCCTTGCAAATAGGATAGAGTATCTTTATTTTAATTGCGGATTTGAGCATTATTGAAAGAGGGTAGTTTCAGTTAAATTCCTGCCTTTGGCAGCATAAATTTGAAAGAAAGACAAATAATGCGTTCAGAGATAAATAACATTAACGAAAATCTCACCGGATTTAGCGAGCTTAAGGAAAGTTTAAGCGACACTTCCTATGAGCTGGCAAGCCTTAAATTCGCACTGGATGAAGCAGCAATTGTTGCAATCACAGACATTAAGGGTACCATTACCTATATCAACAAAAAATTCTGCGAGATCTCAAAATACAGTCCGGAAGAGCTCATTGGGCAGAATCACCGCATAATAAACTCAGGTTTCCACCCGAAGGAGTTCTTCAGAGATATGTACCGTACCATTGCAAACGGCAGGGTATGGAAAGGGCAGATTAAAAACCGGGCTAAGGACGGGTCATACTACTGGGTGGATACCACAATTGTCCCCCTTACAAACCGTGAAGGAAAGCTATCAAAATACCTGGCAATAAGGTTTGATATAACAGCGCAGAAACGAATTGAAGAGGAGCTGGTTAAGGCTTTGCTGGACGTTGAGCAGTCCAACAGCGAGCTTGAACAGTTTGCCTACATCGCCTCGCATGACCTTCAGGAGCCGCTGCGCATGATCGGCAGCTATTCGCAGCTTCTTACAAGACGTTACGAGGGAAAACTGGATGCCAAGGCCGACCAGTATATCAACTATATAACTGAAGGTGTGCAGCGTATGCAGACCTTAATTAAGGATCTTCTGCATTACTCCCGCACAGCCACGAGCAAGGAAGACATGCAGACTGTGGATTTGAATATTGTAATGACTGAAGTTCTGACCGACCTTAAAGTTGCAATTGAAACGAGTCATGCCGATATAAAAGTCAGTCCCCTGCCCCCTCTAAAAGCAAATCACACGCAGGTCCGACAGCTTTTCCAGAATCTAATAGGGAATGCCATAAAGTTCAGAGGAGACGAGAGCCCGGTAATTGAGGTCAGTGCACAGGAAGAGAGTGAAGTCTGGCAATTCAGTATAAAAGATAACGGCATAGGCATTGATCCCGAGTATTCGGAGAAGATATTCATGCTTTTCCAGCGTTTAAACGACAGGGAAAAATATCCTGGCACCGGTATCGGTCTTGCGGTCTGCAAAAAGATAGTTGAGCGCCACGGGGGGAAAATCTGGATAGAATCCGAAGCGGGCAAAGGCACGACCTTTTTCTTTACGATACGTAAGTAGTCCAAGGTGCTGCAGCCCGGGTGCAGGCAGGGCCGACGGAAAGTTAAATAGCTCAGGGGGCAGGAGCATTGTCTCCTGAGCTTCCATATCTTTAAAACTGCAACAATTCCCTTTTTTTTGAGTCATTATTTTATTAAAATTGCTAATTAAAAAACGCAAGGATAGAAAAATCCGATGTCTTCGGCACTCTAAATTTATAATTCTCCATGTTATTTACTAAAAAATTATGAATCAAGGTGACCGGTTCATAATTTATAATAACTCAGGACTATGTCAAAAAAATCCTTACTTAGAAATATATCATACGTATTCAGTTCACAGATGCTGATTCTGATTATCGGAATGGCCCGCTCGTTGATTCTTCCCCTGTTTTTTCATGTAAATGCTTTCGGTTATTATCAGGTTTATGTGTTTTACTCTTCATATATAGGTTTGTTTGCCCTCGGTTTTAACGATGGAATTTATCTCAGGTACGGCGAGTACAACTATGAGCAGCTACCACACAGGAAGATGAGGTCCTCCATCTGGCTTTATACCGTTATGTTACTGCTGTTTACGGCAGTTTCGGCACTTTCCATTACAATTGGTGTTACTGATCCGGATGTACGCTACGCGATGTTGTTTTCCGCATTGAATATATTTGTGCTGGGACTGAACACTGTTTTTATATTTGTTTTGCAGATTACCAATCAGATGAAGAAATACAGTGTATATTCTGTTGCAAATAAAGTGCTGGTTATGATGGCAATATTGTTTATGGTTGTAATAAATGACAACAATTACAGAACAATCATTACCGTGGATTTTATTGGGGGCATACTGGTTCTGGCATTCATCAGTCTGCAGTGCAAAGATTTATTGTATGGAAGAGATGTCTCTCTTGCTGAAGGGTGGATGGAGTTCAAGAAGAACATTCGTGTTGGAGTAAAACTGCTGATTGCCAACCTGCTGGGAATGCTTTTAATCGGCTGCGGAAGAATGATCATTCAGTTCTGGGGACACATAAAAGATTTTGCCGTTTATTCATTCGGAATATCGGTTACAGCCATGGTACTGACTGTAATCACTGCATTCAGTCTTGTACTTTATCCGACGCTTAAGAGGGTTTCATCTGACATGCTACCCGGTTATTATTCGAAAGTAGACACATTTACGCGGCTTTTCAACATATTGACTCTTTTGGTTTATTTCCCATTTTACTGGGTAGTCAGCAGGTATTTCAGCAAGTATGGTGATGTACTTTCCTACTTGAATTTACTCTTTGTTGTGGCCTACCTTCAGACAAAAATCAGCCTTTTATACAATACTTTTTATAATACATTAAGAAAAGAAAAAGCATTACTCATAGAAAATGTAAGCAGCGTGCTGTTATTCATTTTCCTTGCGTCAATATTATTCTTTACATTTAACACGATCTGGAGCATTGCTTTCAGCACGGTAGCGGCCATGCTCTTCAGGTGTTTTGTTTCAGAGTTATATCTTAAGAAGATAAAGTTCCTGCGCTCAACCATTAAGCCGGTGATGGAGCTGGCATATTTATGCCTGTTTATCTTAATAACGTCGGAGTTTAACATTATAGCAGGCGTTGTAATATTCTCAGTATTCAGTTTCCTTTATATGCTAAGGGAAAGGAATGGAATAAAAGATGTTATCAGCCTGGTAAAAGTGCAGCAGCCGGCGGTAATTGAATAAAATGCCTTCAGAGCTTATTTGCAGCTAAAAAAATCAGTTTTCCAAGGGGCAGCATTCTGCCCCTTTTTTATTTATCCCTCCATTTTGCCCCTGCGATGTGACGCAGAATACGGCATTCTACCATTTTCTTTACCTCATACACTAAGGAATTGCTAATAAGGCAGATTCTTTATACTAATATTTTAATGCGGTCTATCCCGTGTAAAATTTAGTAATGTTTCCTGCCTTAATTGCGGGGGTGGAGATGAAGGTCCGTTTTGCCGTTATTCTGCTGCTTATCTTTTTCAGTTCTGATCTGATGCCCCAGCATAGTTTCCGCCGTGTTTTTGGCGATAAAGATAATCCATCGAAAAACATAATAATTCCCAATGAAACGGGGCATGTCTATAGCCTGACAAGGACAAAGGACAACCGTGTAAATCTTGAAGACGTCAATCTTACGGAAAAACTCAATGTCATAGTTGAATTTAAGTCAGCTCCTCTGTTTTTCACAAAAACTTCGGCACATAGAGGCTTATCAAAGCCGGCATACACTTCACAATTCAGCACATTCAGAAACGACCTGTTAAAGCTCTTTGGAAACTATACCAGAAGTTTTGGAATAAATGCCTCCATCCCTGAAATTAAAAATGAATTCTACCGGGTCTTTAATGGTGTAAGCATTTCGCTTCCCAGAGCTGTAGCAAATTCACTCTACAGCCTCCCCTACGTAAAGAAGGTTTACCCGGATATTGAGGTTTCAGCGCTTCTTAAGGAGAGCATCCCTTTGATAAAGGCAGATTCGCTCTGGCAGCAGTTTGGAACCGGAGGCGACAGTATTGTAATAGGAATTCTGGATACGGGAATTGACTACCTGCATCCGGCTCTAGGCGGAGGCATTGGCCCGGGATACAAGGTAATCGGGGGCTACGACTGCTACAACGGTGACAGTGACCCGATGGATGATAACGGGCATGGCTCGCACGTTGCCGGGATTGCATCTGCCGATGGCCTCTTAAAGGGCGTAGCCCCCAAGGCAAAGCTCATGGCCCTGAAAGTACTCAGCCGCAGCTCCGGCGGAATGGAATCCACTGTTATCTGCGGGCTTGAAAGAGCACTGGACCCCAACCAGGACGGGAATCCGGATGATATGATAGACGTTGTAAATTTAAGTCTGGGAGGACCGGGGTATCCTGAAGACGCATTGTCCACAGCAGTCAACAACGCCGTAAGGCTTGGCCTCGTCTGCTGCGTTGCAGCGGGAAATAGTGGAGGAGGCGGAATATTTAACACTATCAGCAGTCCCGGCACCGCGGAACTTGCCATTACCACAGGTGCTTCAGACAAATATGATCACCTGGAATCCTTCAGCTCCAGAGGCCCGAACAAAAGCAATTCCTGCATAAAACCAGAGCTGCTTGCCCCGGGAGGGAGCATTTTGTCTGTATGCCTTGATGGCGGCTTCGTTTACAGTTCCGGGACCTCGATGGCCTCACCGCACGTTGCCGGAGCGTGTGCACTTCTTAAAAGCATCCATCGTGACTGGGGGCCGATGGATATCAAGTCGGCCCTTATGTCGACGGCAAAAGACATTCATGAAGAAGTAATGTCGCAGGGCGCCGGAAGGATTGATGTATTAAAGGCAGCAAAGGTTTCAACACTTTTTAACCCGTGCTGTTTAAGTTTCGGCCTGGACAACTTAAAAGATGGAACGTGGATAAAACCTGATACAATCCTGGTTAAAAACATTTCAAAAGGTGTACAGAGTTACAAAGTTTCTTTCAGCGGCATTATTCCCGCAATGCATCTTCAGGCATTTCCCCAGGAATTCACACTTGCACCCGGCGCATCCGCAGCGGTTGTTTTCAGGCTGGAGCTCAATAACAATCATCTGCCCGACCCGGTAACGGCATCGCAGTCATTTTCGGGAAATGTTATTATAAAGTCCTCCTCAGAGACACTGCACCTTCCGTGGGCATTTGAGAAGGCGGCAAGGCTGGTCATGAATTTCAAGTCCACAGGAACACGTTTCTACCTTGCAGACAGCAGGCAGTCTTTCGGCAGCGATAAAGCTGTGTGGAAAGGTTCCTCGGCTGAACTGATGGTTCCCCCGGGTATATACGACCTTTTTGCACTTTATTCTGCCGAAAGCGATACGTTAAAGTTAATTGTAAAAGAGCACCTTGTACTGAGGGGTTCAGATACAATAAGTGTCAGTCCGGAGGATGCACTGAATAATATTTCTTTAAGTGTAAAGGACAAGGACGGCAATAGTTTTGAGGGGGAAAATTCGACGTGGGTTTACCAGGTTACTTTTCCAGATTCATCGTCATTTAAGGATATAATCACGGTCTTCAGCTCAACCGGGAGAATCTTCAAATGCTCAAATGTATCAGGAAGGTTTAAGATTAATATCGGAGGCGTTATTGCATCCGGTGACAACCGCGTCTGCGTGGCGGACTTTCACATAAATGAAATTAAAGGGCCGAAAGAGCTGACTAATGAATACAACGACCTGATTGAAGAAAATGTGTCTCTGGATATACCTTTTAATATTGCAAGGCCGGAAGTATTCTTTATCGGCGGACTTAAGCTGATTGATGAATATTCTGTAACATTCGGGGGGAATTACCTTGAAAGCTACGAGCTTTCAGGAAGGAAATGGAATGGGAAAGTTTACCTCCCGGGACGCGGAGCGATGCAGCATGATTTTCAGCCCGCAACGGCAATTTCAATTGCTGATTCAAGAAGTCAAGCACTCTGGAAAAGGGTATCGCATTTTTCAGAGGTAACTTTTGCAATAGATCTTCCTCCTTTTTCGGTTTTTGACGGGAACGTGGGCTTATTTACCCCGCAGAAGCCTTCACGCAATATTATGCTTACAAAAGCAGGAGGCACAATTTCACTCAAGAACTGGCTCATCTATCCTGACGGATTTCATAATAATATCAACAACTTAAGTGCGGGACAGGTCATAATGCCCCAGCCAAATTTTTTTGGACAGCTGCAGGAACATTACCTGGAGCTGGCCGGGCACACTGTATATAAAATATTTGACGGGAATAATCTTCTTGTGCAGGATACGCTGGCGGATGCTCGTACCGTTGCAGTCAGCAAAAAACAGTACAGGACGGAGTTTTCAAATATTCCCTATTATATTGAAGGATATGAGGCCCATTCAGTAATGAACTGCAGATACGATCTTTCGCTCATAGATCCCAATCCCCCGTTAATCAGGTCCCTGCAGGTCAGAAATTCGCTGGGAATTCCTGAAAGCAGGCTTGAAAAAGGGGAAAAAGCCAGCGTATTCCTTGCAGGCTGCGATTACCTGCTGGATCAGGACTATATGCCGTATATAATGCCTGTATTTGATGATTCGACACAGATATTCATCCGGCTGCATGGAGAGACTGCCTGGAAGAGGCTCAATACCGTTAAAATATCCGAGGATTCATTTCTGGGGAGCTACTATTCGGCAGATATTTCATCAATGACTAATTTCGATTCGACGGCGCTGGACCTGAAGGTGGTTATCTTTGACAGAAGCCTTAACAGTACCGAGTGCATATTTGAGCCCGCAGTTGCAATTGGGAAATTCAGAGGTACCACAAACATCCATGAAATGACAGGAGAAGCAGCCGTTATTAAGGAATACTCACTGAGCAATAACTATCCAAACCCATTTAATCCTTCAACCACGCTAAGATTTTCTCTTCCGGAGGATTCTTACCTTAAGGTGGAGGTTTTTGATGTAATCGGGCGGAGAGTTACAACGCTGGCTGATGAAAAAAGAAAGGCCGGAAATTTCAGCATTCAATGGGATGCAGACAGATGTCCGAGCGGAATTTACTTCTGCCGCTTCAGTGCCCAGGGAACGAGGCATTTTGAGAAGACGGTAAAAATGGTGCTTTTAAGATGAGGGTCCAATGTCCAAAGTCCAATGTCCAAGGTCAGAGGGGCGGAGTTGGATGCGTATCTTTAGAAATTTGGATGACAGCTGCTCTTCACTTTTTAATTTTTAATTTCTAATTGAATATTAATCGGGGAAGAATATGTTAAAGAACAAACTTGGTAATTCGGATTTGTCTATTACCCGCATAGGCTTCGGCGCGTGGGCAATTGGCGGCCCGGGCTGGGAATTTGCATGGGGCGAGCAGGACGACAGAAAGTCCATTGAGGCCATACACACGGCACTTGAGCTTGGAATCAACTGGATCGATACGGCTGCGGCGTACGGCCTCGGGCATTCGGAAGAAGTTGTTGCTCAGGCATTAAAGGACTGGAAAGGTGAAAAGCCGTATATTTTTACAAAATGCGCCCTTATTGGCGATGAACAGGGCAGAATGCACAGGAGTCACAAGGCTGACTCAATACGCAGGGAATGCGAGGCAAGCCTTAAAAGGCTTAATGCTGACAGTATAGACCTGTACCAGATTCACTGGCCAAGCGACAAGGATGAAGCTGAAAATGAAGAAGCATGGAGAGCCATGGCCGATCTGAAGAATGAGGGAAAGGTGCGCTGGATCGGCCTGTCGAATTTCAATATAGCCCAGATAGAGAGAATAAAAAGCATAGCACCTGTTACTTCGCTCCAGCCCCCGTATTCACTGATAAACCGTGATGTTGAAAGCGGGATACTCCCCTACTGCAGGAAAGAAGGAATAGGAGTAATTGTCTATTCCCCCATGGCTTCAGGACTTTTAGCCGGGGCAATGACACGCGAAAGGATTAAAAGGCTTCCGGAAGACGACTGGCGTAAAAGGAGCTGGGATTTTACGGAACCCCGCCTGAGTCACAATCTGTCAGTTGTGGAAAAGTTAAAAGAAATTGGCAAAAGGCACGACGGCGCCAGCGCCGGCGAAATTGCAATTGCATGGACACTTAAAAACCCTGCTGTTACTGCTGCAATAGTAGGTGGTAGAAGCTCAGAGCAGGTAAAAGGAACCTTCAACGCTCATGAAATAGTTTTGTCGGAAGATGAAATTAAAGAGCTTGAGGAGATATAATATAAGCATACTGCCGCAGGCCTGATTTATGGGTCTGCGGCATTCCCTTTAATTCCCCCCTTCTTTCCTTTCAGTAAAAAGTCTTATATTTACGGCAGCTATTAAAAAAATTATTACCTGATGAATCCACGGGACACTAAAATCAGATACATCCCCGGCTTAGACGGCCTGCGCGGCATGGCAATACTGCTTGTTATGCTTTTCCACACCGGGATCCCAAGTTTCAGGGGCGGGTTTACAGGGGTTGACATTTTCTTTGTCCTGAGCGGTTTTCTGATTACTTCGCTTCTTCTTTCAGAAGCTTCTGAAGCAGGCAGAATAAATCTTAAATACTTTTACATGCGCAGAATTCTGCGCCTTCTCCCCGCCCTTGTTCTAATGCTTGCTGTTGTTACACTGACAGCTCAGGCATTAAAGCTCAGAGGCCCCGCGCATACTGATACGACAAGCAGTATAATTACCCTTTTTTATTCAGCCAACTGGGTCAGGGCTTTTAATCTACACCAAATGGGGCTCCTTTCACATACGTGGTCGCTTTCCATTGAGGAGCAGTTTTACATGCTTTGGCCTTTAGTGCTCATAATAATGTTAAGGTATGTAAGGCGGGAAAAGAGAATTCTAAATATTGTGCTGTTTCTTTCCGTTTTCTCGTGGTTTCTCAGGATATATCTGACATACTCAGGACACACAGCAGAGAGGATTTTTAACGGGCTGGACTCAAGAGCCGATGCACTCTTAACCGGATGCGCTGCTGCCATAATACGCAGCACGGGATTATGGACAAAAAGAGTTTCAAGGCTGAAATCTCCGGCATATGCCGGTTTTATTTTACCGCTGGTAATTCTCTTTAATATCAGCTGGAGCAACCACAACATGTTCTTCTGGGTGAGCTTTCTGCTTGAATTTCTGACTGCAGTATTGATACTGCACATAGTTTCAGATGAAAAAAGCATGATTAAAAAGTTTCTGACTTCAAAGCCTCTTGTTTGGGTGGGGAGCATATCATACGGTGTTTATCTCTGGCACGATCCGGTTTTTGAGGTAATGCGGTATTGGGGTTATTCAAAACTTTCAATACTTTTTTCGGGCAGCATAATAACGCTTGGCATTGCTTCAGTTTCATACTACCTGATGGAAAAGCCTTTGCTGCGGCTTAAGAAAAGTTTTCAGGTTAAAACCACTGACTTCACATGTCAAAAACCCCCAGTTTCCAACTTACCCGTTATGGTGGAGGACAAAAATAGCCCTCTGCAGCCAGATAAATATTTTGAATAATGATTCAACTTTGCATTTGCATTCTGTATGAAATTATTTATTTTCTAATTGGAATAAAATTATAAGCTGATTTCCAATCCCAACGGAGGTTAAAATGAAGAAGTTATTTCTGCTCTTTTTGTTTTTATCTCTTCCAGTAATCATTCATGCACAAAGTTTTTTCGTTCCAAGTGACGTACAAATCTCTTTAGACAGAATTACAAATGCTTTCCGTGCAGGTAATCCCAAGGCGATGGATGACCTTTTAAGTTCACCCGTAACCATGCGCCTGCAGGATTCGTTATACAGGGATATTTCCAATATACAGGCATC
This sequence comes from Ignavibacteria bacterium, assembly GCA_025612375.1. NCBI lineage: Bacteria > Pseudomonadati > Ignavibacteriota > Ignavibacteria > Ignavibacteria bacterium. Next base: position 16,393 of record JAAXKN010000043.1, on the reverse strand, counting down.
TGACCTTCTGCAAAGTTTCTTTTCAGATAAAAAAGTAATTGATTTCCGGTTCAGCACTCCCGGCAATGGGAAGTTAATTTACGAGGAGGCCGGTAAGAGGGATACTGTAAACGTGGATATATGGATGCGAAGAGCACTTGGCGGCCCGGTGCTGCATGAAATAAATATCAGCAATTACCCTATTGCGACCGTATTTTTCAACATACATCACGACGGCAAAAAGTAAACCAATTAAAGGGTTTTCGGGAAGCTGAGGCTGCCAGGAAAAGCTGCTGAATGGAAACAGGAATTTTAGTATATTAATTACTTATTAAGAAAGAGAAGTTTTGTTTAGCAGTACATACAAGTTAAAAGATGCAGCAGTTCTTGTTCCTGTATTCAGAGGACGAAATAAGGAACTTAGGATAATCCTTATAAGGCGAAGTCTGCACGGCGTTCACAGCGGGCAGCTGGCTTTTCCGGGAGGTCAGGTGGAAAAGACTGATATATCTTTAGAGCACACCGCCCTGCGTGAGGGCGAAGAAGAAATCGGGCTCAAAAGCAGCAATGTAAAGATCTTAACAGGACTGCCGGAGGTTGAAGTAAGGGCGTCCAATTTCAGGATAAAGCCTTTCCTGGCCCATATTAAACCTCAGGATAAATGGATAATTCAGGAAAGCGAGGTTTCCGAGGTCATTGATGTAAGCCTTCAGGATCTTGCGCGCCCGGAATCGCACCAGGAAGAGATGTTACGCCTTGAAGAGTGGCCTGAAGCAAGAAGGATCGCTTTTTACAAGGTGGGCCCTTACAAGCTCTGGGGGGCTTCATACAGGATATTTAATCCCCTTCTTCCCCGCCTCTTAAATGGTGAGTTCCCGATATAAATTTTGAATTAATGACATCTTTTTTCATTAAAAAAAGTAAGATATTTGTCCGCAGGGCTTGACAACTGACAAGATACTCCCTATTTTTAATTTCAAATTCTATTAAACACCCGGAAAGAATTTACGCCATGAATTATTCCGGGCTTCCAGGTAATTAAAATTTCATATTTTCCAATCATTGATTATAGGGGGGTCCTATGAAGTTCGTATTACGTGTTACAGCTCTTTTGCTATTTTCAACTATTTTTTTCACCTCAACAAACGCACAGTCACTTGAAGAAACATTAAACAAGCTTTCAAATAAGGCTGCCCAGGCTTATTTAGGGCCAATCGGCAGCGGATTTGGAGCCAACCTGAATACAGGCTGGACAACAAGAGCACCGAAGGCTGAATTATGGGGAGTAGATATTCAGCTGGGTGTTGTTGCAATGGGTGCAATGTTCAATGATGCAAACAAGAATTTCAGCTTTACCGGCGACTATACTTTTACAGTAGAGCAGGCACAGCAGATGACGCAGAGCATAAGCAATGCACAGGTCAGAAATCAGATCATCGGCAGGCTTACCAGCGACAAATTCCAGGTAGGTTTCTCGGGACCTACGGTTGTTGGTAAGAAATATGATGAAATTACAAAAGAGAATAGTATCACTATCGACTTTTCAGGAAAGCAGTATTCAATCAACGGAGCCAGTTATAATGTACCTGCACGCAAGATTGTCCTTGGTTTAGGCGGCGTTATGGACAACATACCATTACTTCCTCTTGGTGCTCCTCAGCTTACAGTTGGTACAATTTATGGAACACAGGTTGCATTCCGCTATCTGCCTGCTATAAAGCTCAGCGAAGACCTGGGTGAATCAAAATACTTCGGTTTCGGTATTCAGCACAATATCGGCCAGTGGATTCCGGCTCCCATACCGGTAAACTTATCTGTCGGGTTCTTCACACAGAACCTGAAGGTTGGCGATATTCTTGAAAGCAAAGCTACCGAGTACGGCCTTTATGCCAGCAGAACTTTCGGACCGGGCGCTTTGAATGTTACCCCGTATGCAGGATTTTCACTCCAGAGTTCAACAATGTCAGTAAAATATGACTACATGTATACAATACAGGATGCTAACGGAAATGAAGTTAACCGCACAGACAAGATTTCTTTTGATCTTGAAGGTGAAAACACAGCAAAGCTTACTTTGGGCGTGGCATTCAAGCTCGCATTCTTAAACCTGAATGTTGACTACAACATTGCAAAATTCAGCACAGTCGGCGCGGGCGTCGGTTTCATATTCTAAGAATATTTACCTTTAAAAATGAAAAGGGGCAGACTTTATAAGAGAGTCTGCCCCTTTTTTTATAATCTAAAAGCCTTAGTGAGCTTCCTGAAAACCCCTTACGAATTTCTTATCCACAATGGGAGCCAGCTGTGAAAGCTTTGTCAGAAGTTTTTCAAAGTTCTTGGGTGTGAGGCTCTGGAATCCGTCTGAAAGGGCTTCATCCGGTTTGTTATGGACTTCAATAATAAGTCCGTCTGCCCCGCATGCAACTGCTCCCATGGACATGGCGGGCACTTTATCCCATATTCCGATTCCGTGCGACGGGTCCACAAACACAGGCAGGTGCGAGAGTTTTTTAATTACCGGAACGGCATTTAAGTCCAGTGTATTCCGGGTATACGTCTCAAATGTTCTTATTCCTCTTTCGCAGAGGATGACGTCAAAATTGCCCTGAGCCAGGATATATTCTGCGCTCATGAGCAGGTCCTCAATTGAAGCTGCAAGGCCGCGTTTTAATAAAACGGGTTTTTGTAAACAGCCGGCTTTTTCCAGGAGGCTGAAGTTCTGCATATTTCTTGCGCCAATCTGTATTATATCAGAAACCTCGGCAACAAGGCCCAGTGTTTCCGTATCCTTGGCTTCTGTAACGATGAGCATACCGAGTTCTTTTTTAATATCCGAAAGGTATTCGAGCCCTTTTTCTTTCAGTCCCTGGAACGCGTAAGGACTGGTGCGGGGTTTATAGGCGCCTGCACGGAAGAGTCTTATGCCCATTTCCTTTAAGGCACCTGCAATATCAAAGAGCTGCTGGCGGCTTTCAATTGAGCAGGGGCCTGCAATCATAGTAAGGTTATCCCCTCCTATTTCAACGCCGTCAATTTTAATTATTGAATCTTCCCGTTTAGCCTCGCGGCTTACGAGTTTATATTTTTTAGATATTCTGAGCACTTCCTGGACGGAATCCAGCAGGAGGAATTCCTCCTCGTCGAGACTTGTAGTAGGGCCTGTAAGTGCAATAGCAAGTTTTTCAGTACCATAGATCAGATGCGGTGTGCAGCCAAGAGCAGCGACTTTTTCCTTGACCTTCTCAACTTCCTTTTCAGAAGCGTCAAGTTTTAAGAACAAAATCATTTAACTTCCTCGTAATCTGCCCTCCTTAAGAAGAACCTTCAGGGGGCTTAAAAATTAAAAAACAGATAAAAAGAATAAACTGTCTGCAGAAATAAAGATATTTTCTTACATATTAAAGTCCAAAATATATCTACAAAAGCTGAATTTGGCAAATTTCTTGTGAAAACATTCTGTTTTTCTGCCTCCAGGCCGGATTATAATTTTTCTAAAACTGCTTTAGCTTAATTATTTACCGGCGCAAGAGGAAGAGTAAAAATAAATTCTGTCCCCCGGCCTACCCGGCTGTTGACCCTGATATTTCCATGGTTCTTTTCTATTAGTTCCTTGCATAAAACAAGTCCAAGTCCAGTACCTTCTTCTCCTGAGGTGCCTTTTGTTGTATGTTTTGAATCTATCCTGAAAATTTTGTCTTTCACGTCCTCACTCATTCCGATTCCTGTATCTTTAACACTGATTTCGGCAAAAGAGTCTTTTACCACGGCAGAAAGCGTAATTATCCCGCCCATATCTGTAAATTTTATGGCGTTGGAGACGAGATTCCGCAAAATAGTTGCTACCATATTCTGATCAGCATAGATATGGATGCTGCTGTTGATTTCATTTTTCAGGCATATATCCTTGCTTTCAGCATTTGAACGCTGCAGGTCGGTTATTTCACTTGTAATATCCTTTAAGTTAGTATCTGAAGGAAGGTATTCAATTTTTCCCATCTGCAGTCTTGACCATTCAAGCAGATTGTTAAGGAGTCCGTACACCTTCTTAGCAGAAGCATAAACCGCCTCCGAAAGCTCCTTCATTTCATCCTTTGGGATCATATCCTGGCAGTCGGCCATATATTCAGCAATTCCAAGGAGTCCGGTAAATGGGCTTCTCATATCGTGGGCAAGTATAGAGAAGAACTTATCTTTACTTGCATTCAGGTCCTTCAGGGCTGCCTCAGACTTTTTAAGTTCCTTGTTTTTAACTAGCAGTTCAGAGGTAAGTGCCTGGAGCCTGTTTTTACTTTCCTCAATAGCCTCGGCATAGGTTTTAAGTGCCTTTTCGGAGTTCTTTCTTTCCGTAATGTCAATTATGCGGACCAGTTTATGTTTTTTAGAATCGGCCTCAAAGGCAATAATTGAGACAGCGCCCCAGAATTCGCATCCTGAATCTGTTCTGTAAATTAACTCACTTTTCCAGACGCCGTCATTTTTGATGGCCTCATTTATTTCATTACCTTCAGACTGGCCAATGCCAGGCGCTGGAAGCCGGGAGCTGAATGTTTTAAGCAGGTCCTGTTTATTTTCAGCTTTGAAAAGTCTCAGTGCAGCTTTATTGCATTTTTCAATCTGGTTCGTCTTTGAATCAACAAGAAAAAGGGCATCATTGGCTTCATTAAAAATCATATAAAGGAAAGCTTCATTTTTAGCAAGCCGGGCTTCAGCTCTTTTTCTTTTTTTTATGTCATCCAGAATCAGCCAGTAGAATATCCCAAAAGTCAGAAGAAACAGTGCTGCCAGGGTAATGAGTGAAGATGCGGATTTTGCTGATGCATTCTCCTGCGAGAGGATCCTTTCATCCAGGCGCAGGTCTTCGACACTATCCATCTGGCTGATTACAATTTTAAGGCTGTCCACGAGGCTTTGGTTGTAGTTTGCGGCCTCCTTCTCAAAAGCCTTAAATCTGCCGATTGAATCTTTTGCTTCGAAGGAATTTTTATGTCCTTCCTGCTTTCTGCTGTTAAGTTTTGAAAGGATCCTTAAGAACTCCTGCTGTCTGGGGTTATCTTTTGTGAGCTCTGAGAAGTTTTGAATGCTTTTTTTCAGGCTGTCCAGGGCTGTATTATAAGAGCGGACACATTCCTTCCTGCCTGTAAGAAGGTAACGGTGGGAATTGATTTCGATCTGCTGAAAATAATCGTTAATATTCCCGATTTCCGTCTGTATATTGTAGGAAAGCCTGACCCAGTTACCTCTTTCCACGTAATCGGTCCTGCTCTTAAATGCCAGGTAAGTAAAAAAGAGGCCCAGGCACAGTACCAATATGAACCAGATGGTTACTTTTCTTTCGACACTGATTTTCATAAAGCTCCCCCAAAAAAATAGACGAGGAAAGAAGCATCTTTTAATTTGATGTTCGTAGCCGTCATTTTTAATTAGAAATTGAATTAACTAATCCACAGCATAAATATTTTTTATCCAGCCAAAAGTCATCCCTTTCCCATAGCATAAAACAAAGTGAATATAATGAGACAGACTAAATTAACTCAATTTCAGGAGCTTACATCCGGGAAAACAGTAACAGGGAAATTATGCAAATAAGCGGGTTAATTTTGACAACAGACGGGATACTAAAAACATAAGGACAGGTTTTGCAGCGGAATGTAACCGAAAAAGGAGAAGTCAGGAAATTACATAACGGGGCAGCTTCCAGCTGCCTCCTGTGCTTCATATCACTGGAGAATTCCATCTCCCCAGGCTACCTTGAATTTATAACCGGAACTGAGTATTCTATTTTGAAGGGTTCGCTTAATTGATACATACCAATAAAGGCATCTATATTAAGACATTAACGCCCTTTTATCCAAAGATTTGATGAATTAGCCGTGGAGTACTTATGAAAACAGGAAGGAGTTTATGCTCAGTATTTGCCGTTACATTAATTCTCCTTATATCCTCCAGCTTTACAAATGCACAGGTTGAAAGATATACAGAAAACAACGGTTATGTAAGGCCGCTTGCAGTTGCGCCGGGAGATACGCTTTACATTTACATCAACACTTCAAAACCTGTTTATGATATAGCAGTATATAGAATAGCAGTTAATGAATATGAGCGTATGATGACAATTACTGGCGTCAAAAGCGAGGGATTTCGCCCGATTGATACACTGGCTTATGAAAAAGGGGTTGACTGGCCGGTGAGCTATAAGCTGGTTATTCCAGGGGACTGGAGAAGCGGGGCTTACGGGCTTGAATTCCCAAATGCCGACGGCAGTACGACAAAGGGAGCTGTCTTTGCACTGAAGCAGAAGGTGCCCGGCTCGTATTCCAGGGTATTAATGCTCTTAAATGATTTCGACTGGACGGCATATAACCTCTGGGGAGGTAAAAACGTATATAATGACGGATCCACATACGGCATCAAGGCCGACAGGGTTTCCTTAAACCGCCCTTTCTCGCAGCACAGGGGCATGGGAGAGTTCCACGCCTGGAATAAGCCTCTCATCAAGTGGCTTGAGACAAATAACATCCGTTATGAAATAACCTCCACAATGGAAGTACACAAGGATCCCTCACTTCTGGACAACTATGACGTACTTATTGTAAGCGGACATGATGAATACTATTCTCGCCCCGAGAGAATAAATATGGAAAGGTTCATTAAGCGAGGCGGCCGCCACATCAGTTTGTCGGGCAACACGTGCTGGTGGCAGGTCAGAATGGAAGACAACGACCGAACGATGGTCTGCTACAAGAGCACTAAAGACCCAATGCTTGGAAAAGTGGACTCACTGGTAACATTGAACTGGTATGCGCCGCCGTTAAACTGGCCTGAGACCATGTTTCTTGGGGCCACATTCTTAAATGGCGGATACGTCAACGATCTTCATCATTCCATTATGAATTACAGTCACGGCTATGGCGACTATACGGTCTGGAACTCTCATAACTGGATTTATAACGGTACAGGGCTTAAAGACGGCGACTCCTTCGGGCGCCTTCCGGATGATTCAACAGGGGCTATTGTAGGCTATGAAGTGGACGGAACACTCTTCCAGTATAAAGACGGCCTGCCTGTTGCAACAGGCGAGGACAAGACACCCCTTAACTACCGCATTCTCGGTACTTCCCCGTGTGAGCCGGCAAGCTACACAAGAGGACTGCCAGTATCGATGGGAATGTATGTAAATAAAAACGGGGGCGCCGTATTTAATTCAGCTTCAATTAACTGGACTTTCGGCCTGGCAAGAGACATAACGGTGCAGAAGATATTCCTGAACATTCTGCAGAAGTTCATGCGCGGCGGGTTCCCGCCTGAAATCACGAGCTGGAAGCCTTTTACACTCGTTAAAGACACAGCGCACGCAGAGGTATTTACAGTAAACAGAAGGGACATTGATCTTAAATCAAAAGATTCCGTTGAATTATCGCTCAAGGTTTATGACCCATATGGCGAAAGGGTAAAATATATCTGGTATGTCGATTCCATCAAACGCAGCACCGATTCAACTTTCACTTTTCACGCAACGGGAGGCGGAAAGTTCAAAGTTACGGCTTACGTTTACAACTCAAAGGATACTTCTTTAATTTCGTGGAATCTGAATGTTGACGGCCCTTCAACGTTTGCAGAAACAGGAAAGATGCAACCCAATAGTTACTTTATCAATCAGAACTATCCGAACCCTTTTAATCCTGAGACGAAAATTAAATACGGGCTTGCCGAGGATGGTAAAGTTACAATTGAACTGTTCAACGTACTGGGACAGAAAGTCTCAACGCTTGTAGATGATATTTTGAAAGCCGGGAATTACGAAGTAAACTTCAATGCTTCGAAACTTCCAAGCGGGACGTATCTTTACAGGATATCCTCTGGCAGTTACATGCAGGTAAAGAAAATGGTGGTGCTGAAATAATTTTTTGGTAAAGCACTACCGGAAAATAAAAGCCCTGAGGTTTTTCTCAGGGCTTTTTAGTTTCAATTCATTTTTCTTCAGTACACTGTCATTTCATCGTGGCGTACTGTTCTTTTGTAATCTTTTCTCCAGAGAAGGTGCATTCCGCATACCCGGGCATTCTGCCATGCACCGGCCTTAATGACATCCAGATTAATGTAGCGGCCTTCATAATCAAGGATCAGATAACATCCATAATCCCTGTGATAATAGATGTTATAAGTTTCTTCAAAATCAATTTCAGTCACAGGGCGTTTCTTCACTTCAAAAAGATTCTCACCCACGTGCTTGCATAATAAAAATTCGGTAACAATTATTTTTCCCATGTTTTCCCCCTCGTTATTTCATAGCGCCTTTGACCCTCAATAATTTTTATGGAAATAAAGAAATAAAAGCAACAGTTTTTTTGGATGGTGCCTGTTACTGTGTTCTTAATCAATCAGGCCGCAGCCTTCCGGCTTTAATCATCTTTTCTTTGCTTTTTTCATACGAAGAATATATATTGCGTTTGCTATAATCAATGCCGGATTTTGCCCCTGCTTTTTTCATTAATACAGGTGAAAAATGAGTGGTGATCTTGAAAGCGGACAACTGGATAGTAACCTTTCGGGCGAATTAGCTGAAATAACACCTGGCCTGGAAAACGAGACCGAAGATTCTTCCGGAGAGTCCGGCAAAATAGGTAAAGTTCATCTTAAATGGGATGACGAAAATTACGTGCCGGAGAAGCTTCTAGAAGAACTGGAGCGATACAGGGAATTATTCGAATCGGCACCATCGGGCTACATAGTGATGACCCCCGATTTTGTTATCACCTCAGTCAACCGCTCGTCGCAGATGCTGCTTGGGCTTCCGGAATCACTCCTTGTAAAGCGGCCCCTGACACAGTTTATTGTAAAGGGCTACCAAAATATATTTTATTCTTACCGCCTCAGAATTTTTAAGAAACCCGGAAGGTACTCCTGCGAACTTAAATTCCAGAAGAAAAACGGGCCCGATTTCCACGGCCTGCTTGAATGCCACCCTGTCTTTGATGATAACGGCTGCATAGAAATCAGAGCTGCATTATTGGATATTTCGGAACACAAGAGGCAGGAAATCAACCGCAGGGCCGGGCTCGTACAGACTTCAATTGAAAGCATGATGGATGCTCATGCAATACTGCGGGCAAAAAGAGATAAGGCAGGGAAAATAACTGATTTTATTTATGAATATATAAATGAAGCGGGCTGCCGCAACCTGAATATTTCAAGAGAAAAGATAATCGGGAGCAGATTTCTGGGCCTTTTTCCACAAATGCGCGACAACGGGATTTTTGATGATTACTGCAGGACGGTCTATACAGGTGAGCCCCTTACCAAAGAATCACTCATCTATGATGAAGAGCAGGCATTGCGCCCAATAAAAATGGCTTTCGATATTCAGATCAGCAGGCTCAATGACGGAGTAGTTGTTACCTGGCGCGATATAACTGAACGCATACAGATGGGAAAAAGGCTGCAGCAGGAGCTGAAGCGCTCCAAGATGCTTTCACTCTTTACGCAGGAATTAACCGAAATCAGTTTTGATTATCTGGCAGTACTTGAGAAGACCGCCCGCCGTGTGGCTGAACTTATAGGAGACTCCTGTGTCATACGCCTCCTTTCGGATGACAAGAGGATGAACCTCATTTCATACTACAACCCTGAGATAAAGATCAGGAACATACTGCGTGATCTTTTTTCAAATTTTGACCTGTGCCCTGTTGCAGAGCTGGCTCCGGAAGTAATGCAGGGTAACCCTGTGCTGGTTTCAAAGGCAGATTACCCCGGAATGCTGGAAAGGATGAGCAATGAACTGAGGAGCCACCTGGAAAAGCTTCCCATCTACAGCATACTTTCGGTACCGCTATTTTTGAATAAAAAATTAGCGGGGGTTATAACAATTTTCAGGCACAAAAAAACCAATCCCCCTTATACGCCGAATGACCAATTCTTCCTTCAGCAGATTGCAGGCAAAACGTCGCTTGCCATTTCAAACGCAAAGCTTTATGGTGAAAAGATGCGGGAAATTGAAGAGCGCAAAATTGCCGAAAAGGCACTTGCAGAAAAACAGGCGCTCTTAATGGATGTGCTGGAATTTGTGCCTGTGGGTGTCTGGGTGCTGGATAAAAAAGGCAAGAGGCTGATCTGCAACCAGATGGCAAGGGAAATATGGGGCGGGATGAATTACTCGGGGCGCGGCGACCTGCAGATTCATAAAGGCTGGTGGCCAAATACCGGGGAACGAATTTTGGACGAGGAATGGGCTACAGCAAGGACTCTCTTAAAGGGTGAAACCGTCATAAACGAGGAGGTCCTTATTGAATGCTTCGACAGCAGTATCAAAACAATACTTCTTTCCTCGGTTCCTATACAGGAAAACGGTGAACTGGGGGCAATTATAACAAATGTCGACATCTCGGAAATAAGGCACTATCAGGAAAAACTTCAGCATACGTTACTTGAGCTGGAACGCTCGAACAAGGAGCTTGAACAGTTCGCCTACATCGCCTCGCACGACCTGCAGGAACCGATGAGAATGGTTGCAAGCTTTACGCAGCTTCTTGCGGCACGATATCAGGGGAAGCTTGATGAAAAGGCGGACGAATACATAGCCTTTGCGCTTGAAGGCGCCAGACGCATGCAGACGTTAATACGCGACCTGTTAAAATATGCGCGTGTTACATCCAGGCTGAAACCCTTTGAATTACTGGACTGCAACGAAATTCTGTATGATGTTTTAAGTGATCTTCAGCTTGTTATAGGTGAAAGCAGCGCGGAAATTACTTCAGACACGCTTCCTGTAATTATGGGAGACATCACACAAATAAGGCAGCTATTGCAGAATCTGATCAGTAATGCAATAAAATTCAGGGGCGCAAATAAGCCTGAGATTCACATTTCCGCCGTGCGCGGGCAGAAGGACTGGACATTCAGCATACGCGACAATGGAATTGGAATCGACCCGCAGTTCCATGAAAGAATTTTCCTCTTATTTCAGAGGCTGCATGAAAGGGAAAAATATCCGGGGACGGGTATCGGGCTGGCACTCTGCAAAAAAATAATTGAGCTGCACGGCGGCAGGATATGGCTGGAAAGTGAGCCCGGGCGCGGCACGACGTTCTACTTCTCAATTCCCAGGATAAGGCAGGAAATCAAAAAGTAACTTTCCGTCATTGCGGCTTGTTACTCACCATTTCCCGGCATCTGAAATGTTTATTTTCTTTTTTCTGTTTTACGCATTACCCTTTCCACTTTCATATTTCCTTTCTATTTTATTCTAAACATCCTATTGTCTGATTAATAACTAATCTCTCGAGGGAGGAATAAATGAATATCGGAATTCTTGGATCCGGAAACGTAGGGCAGCAGCTGGGGCTGGGATTTTTAAGCCAGGGGCATTCTGTAATGCTGGGCACAAGGGATACATCGAAGCTGAAGGACTGGGTAGTTTCGGCCGGTGAAAACGCATATGCAGGAGGTTTTGATGATGCGGCCCGCTTTGGCGAACTTATTGTAATAGCGACCAAATGGACGGGTACGGAAAACGCCATCAATATGGCCGGGAAGGAAAACTTCACCAATAAAATTATAGTTGATGTTACCAATCCGCTCCAAAGTGTACCCGGGTCTGCAGCACCCGGCATATCGGTCAGCCCGGGCAATTCTGCAGGCGAACAGATTCAGGCCTGGCTTCCTGAGGCGAGCGTGGTAAAGGCATTTAATACAGTAAGCGCACGCACGATGTGCCATCCAAACCTTCGCGAGGGCTCACCCGAGCTTTTCATATGCGGAAACGACATTGAGGCAAAACAGGCCGTAGCCCACTTTGCCGAAGGCTGGGGCTGGGAAAATATAACCGATATGGGGGATATATCGGAAGCTTTTTACCTTGAGGCGCTGGCCGCATTATGGGTGCATTTTGCCTTTATGAACAACAGCTTTACTCATGCATTTAAGCTCCTGAAAAGATAAATTAAAGGACCCAGGCGCCTAAAAAGGCGCCGGGGCCTGAAATTATTCCCTCTTATATGCGCCTAAGGCGTCATTATGCTCTTGTAGATTCAAGAGATTTAGGGAAGAGGATGCTGTTTTCGAGGAATACGTGCTTATGCAGATCCTTTTCAAACTCGTCAAGCTCCTTATAGGCAACGGCAAAGGTTGTACAGGCATCTTTAGGAAGCGCATAGTTATCTGTCATTTTCCTTATCTTGTCCAGCATTTCTCCTGCGCGGTCGTGCTCGGCCATCATAACCCTTATAGGTCCCGAGACTGTAGAAAGCTGCTTTAGTGCCCCGGCATTGCCTGAAGCTTTCAGCTCATCAATTTTCTTTATCATCGGGAAGAGTATCTGTTCTTCTTTTGCAAGATGGTTCTCCAGCTCGCGGCTTACGGCCTCAAACAGGTCGGCCACATCAATTAAGAACGGGTGATTTTTCCCGTGTGCCCTTACGACTTTATCCAGGCGGGCCTGTATGGTTGGAGCCGCAGTTTTCACATACGTATGATGGTTATTGACTATATAATCGGCCAGGTATCCAAGCGACCACATATCGTAGCGGTTGTTGTCAGCTTTATCGCTTTCAAATACACCCTTCAGCTCCCCTGCCAGGCTGTCTATATTTACCCCTTTTTCCTCACATGCCTGAAAAAGCGGGCGGTTTCCCTTGCAGCAGAAATCAATGCCGTATTTCTCAAAAATTTCTGCGGACCTGAAGTTGGAGGCAACTATGTCCTTAATTATCAAATTCTTTATTTCGGCTGAGTTAATATTTCCGCTAACTGCCATTTTTATCTCTCCTTTATTATTGGTCTTTATATAATAAATGTCTTTTTCAGACTAAAAGTTCCGAATTAAAATTACATAAAACAGGACATTAAGTCAAGTTATAAAAATGTTTATTTTGCTATAGATCACTATCTTCATTGAAGCTGTTACTTTTCTTTGGAATTCTTGCTATTAGAAAAAGAATGTATTATCTTAAGCATAAAATGCAGTGGAAAGGAAGTTTTAAGATGTAAGCGGCTGTAGCAATTTTATTTTTCAACCAATATTGCGAAGCATAATGGAAAATGACATTACCGGAGTGTCCGATATTCCAAAAGACCGGGAGAATGCTGTAAATATGGAAAAAGACGGCATTATACTTTCTCTCAAGCAGGAAAATGAAAAGCTCTTAGCAGAGCTTCACGTACTTCGCAATCAGATGCAGACGATGGAGTTCTTCAAAACTGCCGCCGATTATTTCCCTCATGTAATAGCCTTATACGATGCCGAAAGAAAGTTTGTCTTTGTCAACAGCTATGCCATTGAGCTGAGCGGACTGGCCTATAATGATTTTATAGGGCGCAGGGATGAGGACATATTCCCTCCCAGCGTGACCAGGTGCTACTTGCCGGCACTTCAGAAAGCAATTGAAACGCTTAAGCCGCAGACCAAGGAATGCACAATTAAGTTCATGACAAAGAGGACGCTCATTTTAACCTTTATCCCGATGCTAAATGAAGATGGGCAGCTTTACAGGGTAATGAGTAATTCTTTTGACATCACCGAGCGGAAAAATGCAGAAACCGAGCTTGCAGCCAGAGAGCTAATGTTCCGCAAAGTCTGGGAAAGCTCCTTCGACGGAATGCGCCTTATGAACAATAAAGGGGTAATTGTAAAGGTAAACGAAGCATTCTGCAGCATGGTAGGGATGAAAAAAGAAGAACTTGAAGGAAAGATTTTCACAAAGATCTATAAAAGCCCGCATGAGGAAATCCTAAAGAAAGCAATATACAGGATGCAGACCAGGACGGTAGTGCCGCGTTACGTAGAAAAATTTGATCTGTGGAACGGCAAAAGCATCTGGTTTGAGGTCTCGAATAACCTGCTCAGGATTTCACATTCCTCCCCCGTGCTCTTAAGCATTTTCAGGGATATTTCGCAGAGAAAACTTGCTGAAGACAGGCTGAACAGGACAATTAAAAAGCTTGAGGAATCGAACCGCGAGCTTGAGCAGTTTGCCTACATTGCCTCGCACGACCTGCAGGAGCCTCTTAGAATGGTATCCAACTACACACAGCTTCTTGCAAAGCGTTATCAGAGTAAACTGGATGAGACGGGGCGTGAATTCATAAACTTTGCCGTTAACGGCGCAATGCGCATGCAGTCGCTGATTAAGGACCTGCTTGCCTATTCAAGAGTAACAACAAAAGCCAGGCCTTTTGAACCGACTGACTGCAATGAGATCTTAAGGGTGGTACTTTTAGACCTGAAGCTTGCAATTGAGGAAAGCAAGGCCGTCATTACTTCAGCCCCTCTTCCTGAGATTATGGCAGATCCCACGCAGTTCCGGCAGCTTCTGCAGAACCTGCTGTCAAATTCCATGAAATTCCGTACAGAAAGGCCGCCGGAAATCCGTATAAGTGCCGAAGCGAGGGACAACGAATGGCTCTTTAAGATTACAGATAACGGTATCGGCATTGATCCCCAGTATTTCGAAAGGATTTTTATGCTCTTTCAGCGCCTGCATGACAGCGGGACCTACCCCGGGACAGGCATTGGGCTTGCCATATGCAAAAAAATTGTTGAGCGCCATGGTGGACGTATGTATGTGGAATCCGAGCCCGGGCGCGGCACTACGTTTTACTTTACTATTCCCAAGTAAGACTGCTGTTAAATTAGTATCCAGTTTCCACAATGAATTACGTAAAATTCTTTTAATTTTCACTTCTTAAACACATGGAATTTTGTCTTTTACCCGTTTGTTTTTTACTTTAGAGATTATTAAATATAAATACAAAACGCGATGTTCCTGAAGTTCTATATAGATATTATCCTTAGATTAAAGAAAATTCTGAGTCCCCGGCAGTTCCTCATTCTTTCAAGTGTACTGGTAGGTCTTACTGCGGGGCTTTTTTCAGTACTGCTGAAGACGGTTGTTCACTATATTCATCGCCTGCTGACATATGATTACGGTTTTAAGATGCAGGAATATCTATATCTTATCTTTCCGGCCATCGGCATTGTGCTTACCGTAGCATACATAAAAATTTTTCTTAAAAGCAGGTTCGGGCGCGGCGCGGCTCACATACTGAATTCTATTGCGCGGAAGTCGGGTCTGGTTGAGCGCGTGACGATGTACTCTCACATGGTTACGAGCGCGCTTACAGTAGGCTTTGGAGGCTCTGCAGGCCTGGAGGCCCCGATTGTAGTAACCGGTTCAGCAATCGGGTCAAACTACAGCCGTGTCAACCAGATGGATTTCAGGGAAAGGATACTTCTTATAGGGTGTGGTGCGGCCGCAGGCATTGCGGCAGTTTTCAATGCCCCCATTGCCGGAGTCATGTTTGCGCTTGAAGTACTCATTCCTGAATTTACAATTTCATCCTTTATACCGCTTATCATTTCTGCTGCAACAGGGGCCCTGTGTTCAAAGATCATACTTCAGGAAAGGATACTCTTTACCTTCAGTCTCCGGCAGCCCTTTGACTACACGAACGTTCCTTATTATGTAATACTCGGACTTCTGGCAGGAGTTGTCTCACTATACTATGCCAGGATGTTTTATAAAATTGAAAGCCTGTTCCGCCCGCTGGAAAACAGGAATTATCTTAAGGCAATAATAGGAGGCTTTGCGCTGGCTGTACTGATATTCCTCTTTCCCCCGCTTCTGGGCGAGGGGTATTCAAGCATTCTGCTATTGGCCGAGGGGCACACGGCACAGCTTTTTGAAAGGAGTGTTTTTCTGCCTTTCAGGCAGAACGAATGGTTTGTAGCAGCTTTTATCGGGGCAATTGCTTTTATTAAAGTTATGGCTACAGGGCTTACACTTGGCAGCGGAGGCAACGGAGGAAACTTTGCACCATCGCTTTTTGTAGGCGCCTTTCTGGGTTCTTTCTTCTCAAGGGTAATTAACCTGACGGGATTTACGCACCTGCCTGAAAGTAATTTTACCATTGTCTGCATGGCCGGCATAATGAGCGGCGTTATGTACGCTCCTCTGACCGGTATATTCCTGATAGCCGAGGCAACGGGAGGCTATGAACTGATGATCCCACTCATGATAGTCTCAGCCCTGGCTTTTGCAATTGTCAAGCATTTTGAACCTTTTTCTATGGACACGCGCGAACTTGCACGCTTCGGGCTTCTGCACAACAGGGACAGGAACATACTTACGCTTATGCATACATCGGAGCTGATTGAAACGGATTTTGCAAAGGTTAGTGCCAAAGCAAGCATAATGGAGCTCCTTCACATAATCGCACATTCAAAGCGCAATCTCTTCCCTGTCGTGGACAGCGATAACAATCTGCTAGGGATAATTTCGCTGGAAAACATAAGAGAGCTTCTCTTTGAGCTGGAAAACTACAAAGAAATTCCTGCAGTTGACCTGATGAGCCAGTCAGAGGCAACAGTAGAGCTGAATGAAGAGATGAGCTCGGTAATGAAAAAGTTCGATGAAACGGGAGC
>JAAXKN010000042.1 GCA_025612375.1 Ignavibacteria bacterium | reverse complement strand
AATAGCCCCCGACCTGAATAGCCCCCGACCTGAATAGCCCCCGACCTGAATAGCCACGACCTTCAGGTCGTGGATCCATTAATAAAAACTCCCGGGGCTTCAGCCCCCGATTCCTAATCCCGTTTAACCTTTCTGAAAATCTTTGCGCCAAAGAAAATTATTATCATCAAACCGGAAACCATAAATGACAGATACGGAATGATTAAAGGATGCTTAGAATAAAACGTGAGAACTGTTTCTAAAGGAGCATTACCTGTAATTTCCGTCCTTGTAAACATCTTCGACTCAACGACCGTCCTTCCCAGAGGGTCTATTATCGTGCTTATGCCCCCGTTGGCCGCTCTTACTACAGTCCTCCTGTTCTCAATTGCCCTCAGGACCGAAATTTCCTTATGCTGGTAAGGGCCGCTGGAGTTTCCGTACCAGCTGTCGTTTGTTACAACGCTTATCAGCTGGGCGCCTCTTTGTGCAAAAGCTGCAACAAAGGCCGGATAAACCGATTCAAAACAAACCAGGCTGTTTACCTTTACAGTGTCAAACGCGGTTTTGGATCCGGAAGGCTTCTCAATTAAGTTAAATACCAGAGTGTCACGCCCAATGTTCCAGCCCGAAAGCCCTACATTCCATTTAAGGAAATCCCCTAAAAATGGAAGCGCATCAACAAACGGCACCCTTTCGCCAAAGGGAACAAGCTTCTGCTTTGCATAACGTTCAATATGATATGAGTAAGGTGAAAACAACAGCACGGAATTGTACGTTGCGTAATACATCTCGTTTACCCTGCTGTACTTTGCATCCGGAGGAGCCTCGCCTGCTTTCGGAAAGTAAATAAAGTCGGGCATCCCGGTAATGAGATAAACGCCGTTTTTCTGTACAAAATTATAAATCGAGTCGATGGCATCGCGGTGGCTGCCGTCCCTTAAATAAAAAGGAAGCGCCGTTTCGGGCCAGAATACTGCCTGCGCCCCTTTGCCCGCGGCCTCCCGGGATAACTCCAGGTACCCGTGCATCAGCTCACGTCCCCCAGCACCCGACCACTTGTCCCATGGGTCAAGGTTAGGCTGAATGAGCCCCACTTTAATGGTATTTTTTGAGACCTTAAAAGTATTAAGGCGGTAAGTGCTGTAAATAATTGGAACAATAAAAAGCACCAGTGCCGCAGCAAGTGCAATATAGCTCTTTTTCTTGTTGCTCTTAAAGTGCCTCATTGCCAGAAAGAAAAATGCATTAATGTATATTGCCAGAAGCGAGAGCCCGAGCGCCCCGATGATGTCTGCAATCTGTATGAAGTGCAGGAAATGCGTCATCCCGTTTCCCAGTGTAAGCCATGGGAAGCTTGCATCTGTTATCATATAAAAATATTCGTATGAAACCCAGAAGAAGGGCAAGAGCATCAGCGCTGTAAAGTTTCCGAATGTCTTTCTGGCAAAATAGTAAAGAGTGGATGGGATAAGAAAGAACGCGGTATTGATAAAAAGAAGGAGGATGCCTCCAACCATCAAAAACGGATCCGCCTCACTGGTCCAGCTCCCAACCCAGTATATAGTTATAATGTTAAAGATAAAAAAAGTAAGATATGTAAACCTGTTTATATCAAGCAGCTTTTCTTTTTTTTCAAGCACACTTAAGTAGGGAACGAGGCCCAAAAATATGAGAAGCGTAAATGGGAATGGTACAGGGGGAAATGCCAGGCCCATCAGCAGGCCGCTTAGTAAGCCCAGCATGCGCTGCTTTTTTCTTAATTTTCTTTCTTCCGGTGTAACAGGGATTCTTTGAAGGAACTTAAGATTCACTTTTCTGCCGCTTTTGTTTCAGTAAAATCTGTCTAATAACTATGGCTAAAACTGCCAGTAAAGTAAGTCCAATGACTGCATTGCTGTAAATTGCGAGGTACTTGTCTATGGCCTCAATGTTATTGCCGAGTATTACGCCTAACCAGATGATTATGACGTTCCAGGCAAATGCGCTTATTGTGGCATAAATAAAAGTCTTTTTAGCGTCAAGCTCGCTGAATCCGGAAAAAAAGCTTATTACAGAGCGCGTTCCCGGCATGAAGCGGTTAAAGATAATCAGCTTGTAGCCGTATTTCTTAAACCATTCGTCTGTCTTTGCGATCGATTCAGGCGAAATGAATTTCAGCTTTTTATGCCTGACTGCTTTTTCACCCAGGGTCATTCCTACGTAATACATAAGCATGAAACCGGCCGAACTGCCCAGGCTTGTAATCAGAAGCACGGGTATGAATCCTATATGCTGGTCTCCTCCCGTAATAAGCGAGGCCCCGAATATTACCACTACATCACTTGGCGAAGGGGGAAAAACATTCTCAATGAAAGAAAAGAAAAATAATGTAATATAGACCCAGAATGGACTTAAACTACTTATATATGCAATTATATCTTCAAGCATTAAACCTCTTTACTTTTAACTAAAAGAACCGTGGCATAAGCAGCAGCACCTTCTTCTCTTCCCGTAAAGCCGAGATGTTCTGTTGTTGTGGCCTTTATGGAAACCTGATCGGTGTCGCTTTCCAGGATCTGTGCTGTTCTTTCTCTCATAGCCTGTATAAATTTGGCAACCTTCGGGCGCTGCATTACAATTACGGCGTCAAGGTTCCCGAGCAGGTAACCTTTCTGTTTTACAAGTTCATAGACACTAGCCAGAAGCTTTGTGCTGTCGGCATTTTTATACTTCGCATCTGTATCTGGAAAATGTTTCCCAATGTCGCCAAGGGAGAGGGCACCTAAAAGCGCGTCTGAAACTGCATGCAGAAGTACGTCTGCATCCGAATGCCCCAAAAGTCCCTTTTCATAAGGTATTTCAACTCCGCCTAAAATAAGCTTCCGGCCTTCGGCAAAGGCGTGAACATCGTAGCCGAAGCCTGTCCTGAATGGTAAATGCATCTAAGGAACCCTTACTGTTTTGTGAGGCCAGAGGGAAATATTGCCCCGGCGGCCTTTTCTGTGGAAAACTAATGCCTTATTTCAAAGGAGGAAAATTCCCCCGTGTACTCTTCCCATGCTATGGTGCACCTGTTTACAGAAGCGTGCATGGGACCCGTCCTTATTATCTTAAAAAGCTCTTCAATAGTGGCCTTGCTCCCTTCAACAACTGTAAGGACTTCGTCTCCAGTGTACAGGTTTTTCGTATACCCTTTTAGCCCCAGCTTCTGTGCGTTCCTGAGCACAAAATACCTGAAGCCTACACCCTGGACCATTCCTTCAGCCAGAATCTCCGCCCTGAAGAGTTTTTCTGTCATAGTTTATAAATTATCTGTTAAAGAAAAATAAGAACAGATGGAGTATTTTCAAAATACGTCTTTCTTAAAATCCGTTCTTCTCAAGGCTTACTTCCTCATCCTCCGCTTTCTCTTCAGCTTTGGATTTTGAGCTCCTTTTTTCAAGAAGTTCTGAGGCTAAAAGTCCCGAGAAAATGAGCGCGCATCCAATAAAACTGAAAAGCGTGAAGCGCTCTGAAAGAGCAAAAAATGCAAAAACAGCAGAGAATAAAGGCTCAAAAGAATAAATAATTCCGGCCTTCGTAGGGCTTACTTCCTTCTGGAATCTAGTCTGGACTGTCATTGTAATAAATGTGGCAAGAAAGGCCGTATAGGCAAGCCCGCCTATGAGTGAGCCCGTGAACTCCGCACGCACCGGTTCAACGCCCATTGCCGAAAGCGCAAATGCAAGCAGCAGCGCAAGCATTGAAGTAGCAGAAAGCTGCAGGAATGTAAGCGCCTTAAAGTTTATGCGGCGGCTTGCCCGGTCCAGGAACACTATCTGCATGGCAAAGAAGATGGCGCATAGAAGCGTCATCACGTCGCCAAAGTTAAAATTGCTCCCCAGCTCATAAAACAGATTCCATATTGAGGTGTCCCTTACCGAGAGGAATACCAGTCCCATCAGAACCAGGAGGCTTCCGAACATAGCGCCTAATGTAGGCTTCCTTCTTTCAATTAATAGCTGCAGAAGGGGGGTGAACATTACAAGTGAACCTGTAATGAAGCCCGACTTGGTCGCGGTTGTATAGTTTAAGCCTGCTGTCTGTGTGGAAAAACCCAGGAACAAGAATACTCCCACCACAAGGCCCATACGTGCAGATTTTCCGTCAAGCTTCTTTAATTCCTTTATGGCAAAAGGAAGGAGAACTAGTGAGGCAATAAGGAATCTGATCCCGACAAAAAGCATCGGGGAAATATCATTCAGTGAATTCTTTACTATTACAAATGTGCCGCCCCAGATTATAGTATTAAAAAGGAGGGCACCTTCACCGAAATATTTTTTATGTATGAGCGATCTGGAATTATTCATCATCAGTTGAGTAACCGAAGGATTTTAAGAAATTTGGATCGGAACGCCACTTGTTCCTGACTTTTACCCTCAGCTCCAGATATACAGGCCTCTGCAGAAAAGCTTCAATGGCCTCGCGGGACCTTTGTCCCAGCTCTTTTATTGCTGAACCCTGCCGGCCAATTATAATCGGCTTCTGGCTTTCTTTTTCTACGACAATTGCCGCCTGAATGAGGTCTTTCCGGCCTTCTCTTTCCTTGAAGTCCTCTATTACAACTTCTGCGCTGTAAGGGATCTCTTCCTGGTACTGTTCAAGTATCTTTTCGCGTATGATCTCTGAAACGAAGAAACGTTCAGGTTCAATTGATACTATGTCATCGGGATAATATTTCGGGTGCTCGGGCAGATATTCCAGTATGCTGTGAAGCACGTTATCCGTATTGTAGTTCAGCATTGCTGAAACTGGGAATATATTGTCGAAACTTCCTGTCTTCTCCAGCTTCGACATTAAAAGCTTTACCTTTTCCTCATTTGAAAGATCCACCTTGTTGATAAGGAGTATCTTCTTTGCCCTCCTGAAGGAGAGCATTTTCTTTACGTTTTCATCCTCAAGCGTCTTTTTGCCTTCGGGATCAGTCGTAATATCTATGATAAAAAGTAATACGTCTGCATCTTTTACCGACTGGTGCACATATTCGAGCATCTTTTCCTGCAGGAGGTAATCCGGCTTCAGAATGCCCGGTGTATCCAGAAATATGATCTGGTATTCTTCGGTGGATAAAATTCCCAGTATCCTCTTGCGTGTGGTCTGCGGTTTATTTGTAGTAATTGAAAGTTTCTCACCCAAGAACGCGTTAAGCAATGTGGATTTACCCACATTTGGCTTCCCTATAATCGTTACATAACCTGATTTTACTGCCATAACTCCTGAACTTAAATTAAAATAATGATACCAGTCAATATATCTAACAAAAGCCTCAAAGGCAATGTAATGTAAAAAGCGCCGGACAATTCCGTGTACAAAAAGAAAGCCGGGGGAGGCCCCGGCTTGTTTCCTGCATAGTCATTTCAGATAACTTTTAATGAATCCTTCCTTTTACCCCCTTAAAGGATTCATAGACAATATAAATGCTCACTAAAATTATAAATGCAAGCCCTGAGCCCACGATGGAAAAGCTCCTGTTGGTAAAAAGGCTGTTGTAGCCGGTAAGTACGCTCGAAAGTTTAGCCGAAAACGTATCCAGAATCGCCTTGTACCATGCCGGCTCTGAGGCCACGGCAGGAGCGGATGCCTTAACTGTAATTACAACTGCAGCCAGCATGGCGGCAGTCAGAATTACGAATAAAGCAACAACAAACCTGAAGAAATAACTCTTTCTGGGTGTGTAATGGAAAGATATCTTTTCAATTTTCTTCATCAGATTCTGCGTAAAGTCGGCTGAAACATGGAAAGTCTCTATCCGCCTTAGCTGCTGATCAACCATACGGAGAGCTTTAAGCCTCGAGAGGCATGAAGTGCAGAACTTCAGGTGCTCGTTTAATTCCGAAAGCTCACGGCTTTCAAGTTCGTTGTCAATATATTTATTTAAGACTTCATCGCTAATGTGCGTCATAACAGCTCCTCATGATAATTATGCTTCAGTACCAGGTCCCTTAATGCATTGCGCGACCTGTGAAGGATAACTTTAACATTTACCAGGGATAACCCCGTAGTTTTGCTAATTTCATCAAGACTCATATCATCTATATAGAACATATTAATAATGCTCGAATATTTCCCGGGCAGCTTGTCTATCATTTTATTTACAAACTGCGCCACGTTCTCGCTCTCGGCATATACCTCGTTATCGCTGTCTTTCAGTTCCAGGTGGTCTTCAAGCGATGAGAGCTCTTTTTCATTCCTCCGTCTTTTGCTTGAAAGGAATGTCAGCGCCGAATTGTAAGCGATACGGTAAAACCAGGTCGAAAATTTGGAATCCTGCCTGAATGAGGAAAGTGACTGGTAGGCTTTAAGGAAGCTGTCCTGCAGGACTTCCTCGGCGTCAAAGTCATTCCTCAGCATCCTCTTAAGCAGGGAGAAGCCTTTGTCCTTGTACCGGTCAACAATGAGCGAAAAGTCAGCCTGATTGCCCCTTTTAACCGATTCTATGATTTCTATGTCGCTTAAATTCCTCATCGTATACTTGTGACCATTTAATTAAGGAAAAGGTTACAGACTGCCTCGTCAAATTAATAAAATAATTCCCGCGGGCAAAATGTGTAACCTTTCTCACTTCCTCCTAGTCTCAAATAGTAGAGATCAGAAATATTATATCCGGATATAAAAAAAACTGTAAGGAAAATAAATTCATAAAAGTGTAACCTTTTGGCGGAAATCCCGTCAAAATAATTAGATAATAAAAGGAGTCTATCATGGTACCTGGAGTAATCGGAGCATTTATACCAATAGCTATAACCCTGGTGATTGGTCTTGTATGGGTGACAGTCGCCTATTTTAAGTCCAGGGAGCGCCAGATGCTTATAGAACGCGGGCTGCCCGCCGAGGAAATCAAGCAGTTTTTTGAAAACAAAGGTAAATCAAATCCTTTTCTCATGACCAAGATCGGAATAATTGCCATATTCTTTGGTATCGGTGTTGGCGTGGGAATGTATCTCCAGGAGGTTACCGATCAGGAATTCTGGATGCCCCTGCTGCTGTTCACCTTATCGGGACTCGGTTTTGTAATTGCCAACCTCCTCGGCCGTAAGCTGGAGAAGAGTTATTAATAGAATGGAATTTATATCAGGCTCCGCCAGAGAAAGAAACCGCTTCTCTGGCGGAGTCCTCGCATTTTTGTTACTCCGCTCTGCATCATGAATCGGAGTATTTAATTTTTCTTTTTATCTTCTCTAAATATATTCCTGCATTCAAAAAATCCTTCTTATTGCTTATCTCGAAACTTCTCCTTAAGTTTTCGTCGATTAACCTGTTTTTATATACATCATTTCATTTCTCATTGACTTTTAGGTATGTGAAAAGATTGCAAGGGGATAAAATGAAAATAACATTTCAGCTGCTGCTTTTCTTTTTATGCCTGATTATTCCAACCCAGGCCCAGAATAATAAGAACAAAATATTCAGCAGCAATTCCGTGTGGATGCTGGATGATTATTATGACGGACTAATGCAGGGGAAAATGCCCATGAGCC
This sequence comes from Ignavibacteria bacterium, assembly GCA_025612375.1. Classification (NCBI taxonomy): domain Bacteria; kingdom Pseudomonadati; phylum Ignavibacteriota; class Ignavibacteria; species Ignavibacteria bacterium. The sequence goes on along the minus strand of JAAXKN010000042.1, from coordinate 28,982 downwards.
TACAACCCCAGGAAAATCAGATCCTGGCTGTTGGATTCAATAATAAAAGCCGGGAACTGCATCTGTTAAGTTTTCATGACTGCCTGAGATACAAATATAAACTCCTGAAAAGAAATTTGGTGGCGGTGTTGGATAATCAGGGAAGAACTAAATGCACACTAGAACTAAAGAAAATAAGTGGCATGGACAGGCTTCTTCTGAATATCCAGGGGAAGGAAATGGCCTTTTTACACCTGCCGGACAATTACAAAACTATTGAAGGAGTGTTCCACTTTATCAATGACCATTATATTACAGGCAGTTATATTTTGCGGGGAAATGAAAATAGCCGGATTACTTTTTCGTCAGACGGAAAAATAAAAGGCTTCAGGGAATATAATGAATACAGCATTTCACTGACTAAAGATGCTGTTCCCAAAGACCAGAATATATTGGTTATGAAAGAAATTAAAAGCTTTGGAAATGGCGGTAAAAAGATAATAAAGCTGGATTATTTCATGTGGGAGAAAAATGACAAAAATATTTTCTTATATAAGCTAAGCGGGCCCACTCCTAATGGGAAAATCCAGGGAAAGCCACTGGAACTGGTCAGAACCGGCTCCTGACAATTAAAAATATGCTCGGGGAATATAAAAAAATGCAGAGTAACAATACTCTGCATTTTTTTATCCTCTTTATATCAATCCCGCAAATGTTTCCTAAGCCTTAATCCATTCCCTGTTCCATAAGCCATCTCTCGGCGTCGATTGCGGCCATGCAGCCTGTTCCGGCTGCTGTAATTGCCTGACGGTAGTGCTTGTCGGCCACGTCGCCTGCGGCAAAAACGCCTTCAATGTTGGTGTGCGTGGTACCCGGTTTTACAACGAGGTAGCCTGTTTCATCCATTTCAAGGTAGTCGGCAAAGACTTCAGTATTAGGCTTGTGCCCGATTGCAATAAAGATGCCGTCAGCCTTGATCTCTTCTGTCGAGCCGTCAACTGTGTTCTGAAGTATTGCGCCAGTTATAAACTTGCGTCCGTTTTCTTCAACTCCCAGAACCTCTTTTATTACCCTGTTTGTAAGAAACTTGATCTTTGAATTCTGCTTTGCCCTTTCAAACATTATCTTTGAAGCCCTGAATTCGTCTCTTCTGTGTATTACAATTACTTCTGAGGCGTGCTTGGTAAGATATGTGGCTTCTTCCATTGCCGTGTCGCCGCCTCCGACAACCAGCACTTTCAGGTTCTTGAAAAAGAATCCGTCGCACGTTGCACATGCCGAAACACCGCACCCCATATACTTCTTTGCGCTTTCCAGTTCCAGTAGCCTGGCTGAGGCACCGGTCGAAATTATCACGGAATCGGCTGTATATGTTTCGTCATATGACTTTATGGTAAAAGGCCTCTTTGAGAAATCCACTGCCGTAACTTCCTTGAAGAACAGCTTGGCGCCGAACTTCTGCGCCTGCTTGCGCATAATTTCCATCAGGCGCGGACCCTGTATCCCTTCCTCAAAACCGGGATAGTTTTCAATATCAGTTGTAATTGTAAGCTGCCCGCCGGGCTGCATTCCTTCGAAAACTACAGGGTTTAAGTTGGCCCTTGCATTATAAAGAGCTGCCGTCAGTCCCGCAGGACCTGAACCTATAATTAATACTCTGTAATGATTTGACTCTGTTTTCATTTGTTCCAATACCTTACCTGCATCCTGAGTGTTGCTCATGAATTTTCCTCCTGATTTTAACAATTTTTATCCAGCTTCATGATCTGGCTTCTGTTATATAAAATATCAATCTTTTTTAAGAAATTCTGCGTTCCTTTTAAGCCCTTTTAATTTTGCACGGCTTATGGGACTTCTAAAAAATCTCGCCTTAAAAACAGCGCTTTCCATCAAAAGCACTTCATTAAGATCTATTTCCTTGTTCCCGTTTTCCGGATAAAATTTTTCTTCACGTGTTAATTTGGGGAATTTAACGTTCCAGGGGCAGACTTCCTGGCATACGTCGCATCCAAAGAGCCAACCTGCTATTTTCCCTTTGAACTCACTTTCAATTTCTCCCTTATTCTCAATAGTCAGATACGAAATGCACTTTGAGCCGTTAACAACATACTCACTGGTAATTGCGCCGGTGGGGCAGGCATCCATGCATCTTGTGCAGCTTCCGCAGTGGTCTGTAACTATATCTGAATACCTGAATTCATAGTTCGTTATAACTGTAGCCAGGAATACCCAGCTCCCCATCTCCTTTGTTATCAGGTTTGAGTGCTTTCCTATCCATCCAAGCCCTGCCTTTGAAGCCCATGCCTTATCCATCACGGGACCGGTATCAACATAGGTCATTGCTTCAAACTCCGGATCAATTCCTTTAAGCGCACTGACCATTAAGTCGAGCTTCTCCCAGATTATATAGTGGTAATCCGTTCCCCAGGCATAGCGCGATACTTTGCCTTTTTGGGGATCTCCTGAATGCTTTTCATCCGTATAATAGTTTAAGGCCAGTGAAATTACGCTTTTTGCCCCGGGCAGAATATTCCTTACGTCGCGTCTTTTTTCGAGGTTCCGCTCCATATATGCCATACCTGCCTGATACCCGTTCTTGAGCCATTCCCCGAGCTTTCCGGTTTCTTCAACAAGTTCGTCTGCCTGGGCAAACCCCACGAGGTCGAACCCGGTATTCTTTGCAATGTCTAAAACTATTTCATTTGTCAGCTTCATTAAAACTTAAAAGACCTTCCTTCAGCCTTTACATAAACATAATTATCAATAACTTTTACATTGTAGCTCTTAAGGCCCCTCGAGCCTGTTTTCATGCAGCCTGTCCTGAGGTCAAACATCCAGCCGTGGGCAGGGCATACGATGCATCCCTCTTCAACAAAGCCGTCATAAATTATGGCTGCATGCTGATGCGGACAAATATTGTCCAGGGCGAAAACCTCTCCCTCAGTCTTAATAAGAGCTATTTCCGCCTCATCTATTATAAATTTTTTGCCTTCATTTTCTTTTAATTCACTTAACCTGCAGAGCTTTGTAAACCCCTCTGTGTCTGTCATAAAAGAGTGTCATACCTTTCTTTTATTTTGAAGCCCTTATCCGTTAGTGTAACAGTAGCACAGGCTGAATAAGGGTCGTGCTCAAAAATCAGTTTCCAGTTTTCCTCAGAGGCGCGTGTAAGAAGATTTTTCTTTTCTTCCAGCGTAACAAGCGGCTGAAGATCATAGCCCATAATATAAGGTAAATGAGTATGCGAAGCCAACGGTATTAAGTCGCCGCAGTAAACAAAAGTATTCTCCCCGTCGGAAATTTTAACAAGCTGCTGCCCGAAAGTATGCCCGTTCATCTCAATGAGCTCAATATTTTCGTCAAAGGCCTGATTGCCGTCAAAAAATTTCAGCACCCCGTGTTCTAAAAGCGGCACAAAGTTATCCTTAATGTAGCTCCCTTTATCCCTGTCTGATGGGCTTAAGGCCCAGTCGAGGTTCTTCTTCTGAACGTAATAAGTGGCATTCGGAAACGAGGGAACAAGCTTACCGTCAACATATCTTGTTGAGCCCCCGGTATGGTCAAAATGCAGGTGCGTCAGTATCACGTCCGTAATATCTTCAGACTTGATCCCTCTTTGCCCTAAAAGATCAGTCAGGCTCCCGGGCATATGAATATCATAAATATTGTACGATTTTTCATCCCACTTGTCGCCCATTCCCGTATCGACAAGCACCTTCCTATCCTCTGAAGTCAATAGAAGGCACCTTGTGCTTAATTTAATGCGGTTTTTCTCATCGGCCGGATTCTGCTTTTCCCATAAAGGCCTCGGTATAATGCCGAACATAGCCCCTCCATCCAGGGCAAAGCTTCCGGCTTCAAGAATCTCCAGCTTATATTTCCCGACTTTCATAATAATAAGATGCCTCGTCTGTTATAAGGATTCATATAATATAACCTAAATTCCGCCGAAATTCTAATCTTCCATGAAAGAACAGGCGTAGAAAAGCCCTTTAAAAACAAAAAACCGCAACGGCCTGCCTGAAAACAGGCCCTTACGGTTTCAACAAAAATCAAAAGTCCGGCACCGGGAGGCTTATCTGCCTACAGTATCCAGTTCTTCCTTTTTAGCCATTAAGGCGTCTTTGTCTTCCACATGATTCGGATCGGGGACACAGCAGTCAACCGGGCATACAGCAGCACACTGAGGCTCATCGTGGAAGCCTACACATTCTGTGCATTTGTCAGGAACGATATAAAAGAAATCATTCTTGAAGAATCCGCTTGCGCCTGAGGGAGCAGCATCGCCTTCACCAAAAGACTTTCCGCCTAATACCCACTCGCTGCCGCCTTCATAGATGGCATTGTTAGGGCATTCAGGTTCGCATGCACCGCAGTTGATGCATTCTTCGGTTATCATAATAGCCATGGTCTTAAACTCCTATAATTAAGTTGTACATTTATTAAGCATAATTAGGATACGTTTTTGAGAAGAATTGTACCGGCAGAAATAAAGTAATAAAAAGAAATAATTTTTACAATAATTTTTATCTCTCCGGTAGGCAATTTTAATAAATAGGAGGATTATAATCAAGACAAAAAAATCTGAAATAGAAAATCCTACCAGCTCCCGCTTGAGCCGCCTCCTCCAAAAGAGCCTCCGCCGCCTGAAAAGCCGCCGAAACCGCCTCCTCCGCCGGAACCGCCGCCGAAGCCCCCGAAGCCGCCTCCGCCTCCAAAGCCGCCGCCCCAGAATGTAAAGCCGCCGCGTCTTCTTCTTCCCCTGAAAATAAAGTTGAAAAGTATGAAAAGCAGGATAATTATGAAAGTGCCTACGCCTTTGAAGTTTGTGCCCCTGTGTTTTTTATCCTTGGCCTTGTATTCACCTGCCGTGGCGGCCTTAATGGCATCAAGACCGGCACGCACGCCTTCAAAATACTCACCCTTTTGAAAATAAGGCTTTACCTCATTTCTTAAGATTGAATTCGACAGGGCATCGGGAAGTGCACCCTCAAGCCCGTAGCCAACCTCAATCCTGAACTTACGGTCCTCTTTTACAACAAGAAAAAGGATTCCGTTCATGTTTTCTTTGGTCCCGATCTTGTTCTTTGAGGCAACGTCATAAGAGTACGATTCAAGGGGATACCCATCAAGAGATGATATCATGAGGAAAACAATCTGGTTCGATGTGGAGTCGCTGAAGGTCTTAAGATCCCTGTTCAGGTAGCCAAGCTCCTCGTCTGAAAGAGTACCTGTAAAATCCGTTGCCCAGCTCTTGAGACTTGGAATCTCAGGCTGCTGGGCAAACAAATTCTGAATTGTCAGTAGGAAGACTAAAAGGAATAAAAAAGAAACTTTTTTCATGTTATCCTAGAATTCCACCTTTGGGGCAGTTTCTGCTCCCGGAGCAGATTTGAAATACTGTTTCTCCCTGAAGCCTGACATATTTGCAAATATGAAGGCCGGAAATCTTTTTATCCTGGTATTATATTCCTGTACTACCTGGTTGAATTTCATCCTTTCAACTGCAATGCGGTTTTCTGTTCCTTCAAGCTGCGCCTGAAGCTGCAGAAAGTTCTCGTTCGCCTTCAGGTTAGGATAATTTTCCACTGTTACCAAAAGCCTTGAAAGAGCATTGCTTAAATTTCCCTGTGCAGACTGGAAACGCTGAAAAGCCTGCGGGTCGCTGAGCATCTCAGGCGTCAGTTTTATCTGGTTTACACTTGCACGGGCCTCAGTTACCCTTGTTAATACCTCTTTTTCGAAGTTTGCGTAGCCTTTTACCGTATTAACAAGGTTCGGGATCAGATCGGCTCTTCTCTGGTACTGATTCTCAACCTGGCTCCAGCTCTGGTTGACTGATTCATTTAAGGATACCAGGCTGTTATATACGCCGACACCCCACATTACAAGACCGATTATTATTACAAGAATGACACCGGCAATTGAGCACCCTACCAGTACACCTCTTTTCATTCACTCCTCCGTAATTAATTAAGATTCCAAATTGAGCACAAAAAAGGACTTGGGCGAAAAACACACCTGCCTTGCCTTAAAACAACGTTTCTTAACTGATATTCTATTATTTATGAATATAATAAATCCGGGACAATATCAATTTGTCAGACTTCTCATCGGTGCAGGGATTCTTCCGCCTCTTAAAACAAGATTGTCGCACCTGAGATTGCGGACTGGCATAATAGGCGCCTGGCCAAGCAGGCCTCCGTAATCGACAAATTCACCTACTTTCTTTCCGTATGCAGGAATAATTCTTACAGCCGTGGTCTTGTCGTTGATCATGCCTATTGCACTTTCATCCGAAATGATGCCGGCAATTGTTGTAGCCGGTGTGTCGCCCGGAACTGCAATCATATCCAGACCGACTGAACATACAGCCGTCATTGCCTCCAGCTTTTCAAGCGAAAGATAACCCATCTTAGCTGCGTAAATCATTCCGGCATCTTCACTTACAGGTATGAAAGCGCCGCTCATTCCGCCCACCGAAGAGCTGGCCATAAGTCCTGCCTTCTTTACACTGTCATTTAACATCGCAAGTGCCGCTGTCGTTCCAGGAGCGCCAACATATTCAACGCCCATTGCCTGAAGAATGTCTGCAATCGAGTCCCCTTCGGCAGGAGTCGGGGCAAGCGAGATGTCCACAATTCCAAACGGGATGCCGTGCTTCTCGGCAACCTTGCGCCCCATAAGCTCACCCGCGCGCGTAATCTTAAATATTGTGCGCTTTATTACTTCTGCAAGCTGCTGAAGGTCAACACGTCCGGCCGAACGGATAGCATCAAGTACAACGCCCGGGCCGCTGATGCCGACATTCAAAACAACTTCCGGCTCCGTTACACCGTGGAAGGCTCCTGCTACAAACGGGTTGTCTTCCGGCACGTTGCAGAAGACGACAAGTTTTGCGCATCCGATTGAATCGCGGTCTTTTGTCAGTTCTGCCGTTTTCTTAATTACTTCCGACATCATATTTACGGCATCCATGTTTATGCCTGCCTTTGTGGAAGCAACGTTAACGCTTGAACAAACCCTTCCTGTTTCGGATAAGGCGTAGGGAATTGATTTTACCAGTTCAAGGTCGCCGTTTGTAAAGCCTTTCTGCACCAGTGCCGAGTACCCGGCCAGGTAATCAACGCCCACTTCCATGGCGGCTTTGTCGAGGACTTTTGCAATCTCAACAAATTCATCGGCCTTGAAGGCATCGCCTACAATTGAAAGGGGAGTAATGGAAATTCTTTTATTTGCAATTGAAATGCCGTAGCGGCTTTCAATCTCTTTTGCAAATTTTACGTGGTTCTGGCCGTACCTGGTGATTTTTTCGTATATCTTCTGCTTTACAACTTCAAGATTTCTGTCGGCACAGTCCCTTAAACTTATACCCAAAGTAACTGTACGGATATCGAAGTGTTCGATTTCCGTCATCTTTATGGTTTCTAATACTTCATCAAATTCGTATGGCAAAATAGTATTCTCCTAAAATCTTTATATTAAATTCTGTGCATGAATCTGAAGAGCTCTTCATGCTGCATGAATATCTTAACCTTCAGATCGTTTGCAATTGCCGACATTTCATCCTGTATCTCTTTGAGGTCCTTAGGGCTGTTTGTAATGTCTATAAGCATGATCATGGAAAAGAATTCCTGCATGATTTTCTGGCTGATATCCTGAATGTCGCAGTTGCTTTCACTGAGTGCCTTTGTAATTGAGCTTACGATTCCGGGGTGATTTAATCCGTATGCAGTTAAAATTACCCTTCCGCTTGTAACCTCACTCCCGGCCTTGCCGCTTGCTTCAATTTTCGAAACTGACCGTTGTACAACTTTCTTCACCAGTTCGGGAGAGGCCTTCTCGCCAAGCTCCTCAATTGCACTGAGTGTGATCTGTCTTATTTCATCTTCTGATAATCTCACGGTTTTAACCCTTTATAATTATTCTGTAAGTAAATTAGCGCATCTTTTGAAATTTGTGAATTTCTCTCTATGGCAAATTTTTCGGCGTTCTGAACGTTGCCCCTGTGGAAACGGAAAAAAAGCCCTGCTTCAACGAGCCCGTCAAACGCCCGCTCTTCTGCAAATGAATTGTAAGTCAGGTAGCCTAAAAATCCTGTCCAGGCCATTGACATTATGCCTGAGACGTAGTTTCCAGTATAAAATTGCCCAGAACCGGGTAGAATATAAGAAATTACTTTTGCAAATGACACAGAATATTTTGCCTTTTCAACTCCCCGGCAGAACTCAGAAAGCTCATTTGTACTGTCCGATTTCCGGAATTCTTCAGAGGCTTTTTCCCAGTCGTCTTCAAATATATACGCCCAGCCTTTCCAGTAATTAATCTGTTTTGATTTGCCCGGAAAACGGGTGTCCTTTTCCAACTGCCTTAGTAAGAGCAGGGCGCTTTCTTCCGTGCACCTTAAAATGTTGCAGCGGACTATTTCTGTTTTTACTTCAAAAAGTATGCTGCTGTCCGGTGCATAAAGCTGTGCAAGACTCAGGTATTTTACTGCCTCATCAAGCTTCGCCCCTTTTTTATAAGACTCCCCGATCAGGTAGTTGCCAATGAAAGTGTACTTCTTCTCTTTGTCAAAAAACAGGAGCCTCTTAAGTTCAGTAATTGCATCATAGTACTCTTCTTTCTGAAGAAGCAGTTTGGCCTTTATCAGCTGGCTTTCAAGCGGCGTCTGCGCCTTAAGGCCCCTGGAAGGGCCTGTAAGTAGACAGACAAAAAGAAAGAAGAGTGCTCTATTTACAAAACTTTTCATATTGAGGCAGAAAATAATTATGACTGTTTAAGAAAAACTTGAGATCCGTTGTAAACGTGAAATCAACCTGTGCGTTATATATCTGCGCCTGTGCTATAGAACCATAAACATTCCCGGCGTAGAAAAGTGCCGCAAGGCCTCCGAATAAGTATCCCCTGAAATTGTGGTGCGCCTTCAGGTTGTCATATGAAACGTAACTTAAGAAACCTGTGACAATTAAGGACGTAAGTCCGTCACCCCATTCCCCGGCATAAGCCTTCCCGAGGCCAGGGAATATGGCCGATAAAATGGCGGCTTTAACAGGACTTTTATAAGGCGGATTACTTTTCCTCAGATAGAAATTTCCCATTTCACTTCTTGCAAAGACCGGAAAAGCTTCAATAAATTCTTCTTTACCGGGAAGCGTGGCATTATCAAATAAAAAGGAAGTATAGTAAAGGCTTTTTACGGATTCAATGTACTTACCCGGAAGAAGGGATTTTTCGTTATACATTTGCCTCAGAGAAGCAATATCATTAGTAAAGAATTTCGATTTATATAGTTCAAGCCTGGCTTCATCTGAAAATGTGCTCCCGGTGGCAAGTCTGTTAAATCTATCCTCAGCTTCCTTTGACTTTCCCATTTTAGAAAAGCCAAGTGCAATCTTAAATTTTATTGTGTCAGAGTTTTGGAATTTAAGCAGGCTTTCATATTCCGAAATTGCCCTCAGGTAATCTTTCTGGCAGTAGAGGTAATCGGCAAACTTAAGTATGTTCTCCGGCGAATGAAAAATACCGGCAGAGTCATTCTGTGCCGCAAGAGGCAGAGATGTGAAAAAGCATATAAGTCCGAGCAAAAGGTATTTATTCATTAAAGGCCGGAATGTTAAAAGATAATCTACGGAAAATAACACCTGCTGGCTATTATATCAAGCCTGCATACCGGAAGCAGACCCTGCCTTCACTTTTTAATTGTTTCCGGGGGGATGTACCTGATCTTATCCGCGCTTAGCGTATAATTCATAACCGGGTCCGTAAAATGAAGCCTGTCCGGCGTAAAAGGGTAGTGGTTTATTTTCAGTATGTTCATATCGCGCGTGAAGCGGTCAATAAACATTAAGGAGCCCTGGAAAATATTTGTGGCCTTAACGGACTGGATGAAAAAATTTGAGCACGTGGGTTCAAAAGGACAGTTATCCCCGTCCAGATCTGAAATAAAAAAGCTGTATAATTTGTGCGACGTGCCAAGCAGAAAGCTGCCGAAACTCCTTTCCTCCTTTACGGGTGAAACATCACTTGCAGGTACAGAAGTATACTGGACTTCACTTTTCTCCCACCTCTGCCAGTCAGTCTCTTGTGCGTGAACCAGAGCTGAAGTAAAAAGCACCAGGCATATAATTACAGATCTACGCATATTATTCCCATTAAATAAGAGAAGGCATGAATTAACCATGCCTTTCAATTCAACATTCAGCATTCAAAATTCAACATTATTTATTCTCCAGCAGCGCTCTTGAAATAACAATCTTCTGTATTTCGGAGGTGCCTTCATAAATTTCCGTAATCTTTGCGTCCCTTAAATATCTTTCCACCAGGTATTCCCTTACATAGCCGTAGCCCCCGTGGATCTGTATTGCTTCCAGGGCGCATTCAACTGCAGTTTTGGAGGCAAAGAGCTTTGCCATTGCGGCCTCCTTGTAAAATTTTACGTGTGCGTCTTTAAGTGCCGCTGCCTGGAGAGTCAGGAGCTTTGCGGCATCCACCTTGGTTGCCATGTCGGCAATCTTAAACTGTATTGCCTGCAGGTCGGCTATCGGGTTTCCGAAGGCTTTCCTCTGCTTTGAATAGTTGACTGAGGCCTCCAGGGATGCCTCCGCAATTCCAAGTGCCTGCGAGGCTATGCCTATTCTTCCGCCGTTAAGCGTGTCCATGGCAAAGTTAAATCCTTTGCCCTCTTCCCAGACAATATTTTCTTTCGGTACGCTGCAGTTTGTAAATGAAAGTGAACACGTGTCTGAACTCTTTATTCCAAGCTTGTCTTCCTTCAGCCCGTGTTCAAATCCCGGAGTCCCTTTTTCCACAAGGAATGTAGTAATTCCCTTGTGCCCCCTGGATTTATCTGTAGCTGCCATAACGAGGAAATAGTCCGCGCTCTGGCCGTTTGTAATCCAGTTCTTCGTTCCGTTTAAGACGTAACAGTCACCGTTTTTCTCGGCCGTCGTCCTCTGCTGAGTGGCGTCGCTTCCGGCCTCAGGCTCAGAAAGGGCAAAGGCCCCAAGTTTTTCTCCTGAAGCCAGGGGTCTCAGGTACTTGTCTTTGATATAATCAGAGCCGTATCTTTCAAGTCCGTAACATACCAGGGAATTATTGACCGACATAATTACGCCCACGCTGGCATCCACCTTGGAAATCTCCTTTATGGCCAGAACGTAGCTTATCGTATCAAGCCCGGCTCCCCCGTAATCCGGAGAGACCATCATCCCCATAAAGCCAAGCTCGCCCAGCTTTTTCACAATTTCAGCGGGAAACTCGGATTTTTTGTCCCTTTCCACCGCAGTCGGAGCAATTTCAGATTCTGCAAACTCTTTTGCCGTCTGCTGAATCATTAACTGATCTTCGGTAAGATCAAATGTCATTGTGACTCCTTTTTAATGAAAAATACTAACTGCAGTCCTTTATATCAATAGGGAACCGTATCCGGAGAGCAGGTGTTTAATTTTCCAAGGTGCAGGCTATGTCATTTTTTTTCTGTCATAAATGAAACTGGGCTTTCGTATATTTAGGGTCATGGAAAATAACATTATTAATATAAAAAATCAGCTTAAAGGTCTTACCTTAGAGGAACTTAAAGCGTATTTCAGGGAGATCGGCGAACCGGCTTTCCGCGGAGAACAGCTCTTTAACTGGATGTATAACCACCTTTCTTTCAGTTTTGAGGAAATGCAGAACTTCTCCAAAGATCTCAGGAGTAAACTTACTGAAACCTGCTCGCTTCAGGCACTGGAACTTGTAACCGTACAGGATTCTCCCAGTACAGGAACTAAAAAGTATCTTTTTCAGACTTCTGACGAAAGGAAGATAGAATCTGTCGTCATCCCCGAGGATGACAGGGCTACGCTCTGCATCTCGACTCAGGTAGGCTGCCCTTTGGACTGTAAGTTCTGTGCTACGGGACTTATGGGTTATAAGAGAAACCTGAGCGTTGGCGAAGTGGTGGACCAGTACCTCCTGGCGGCAAAGGATTACGGCAAAGACAGGATTACAAATATTGTATATATGGGCATGGGTGAACCCCTGCTAAACTATAAAAACACATTGAGCTCGCTTTCTATCTTTACTGCCGAACTGACCAAGGGGGTCAGCCGGAACAGAATTACTGTTTCAACCTCCGGCATCGCTCCAAAAATTAAAGAACTGGCAGACTCAGGCTTCAGGGTGAAGCTTGCCTTGTCGCTCCACAGCTGCTTTGAGGACATAAGGAGCACAATTATGCCTATAAATGACAAATTTCCGCTCAAGGATAATATAGAGGCAATTAAATACTTTGCCAAAAAGACCGGTACGCGCATTACTTTTGAATATACAATGCTCAAAGGGATTAACGACCGCCAGGAAGATGTTAAGGCTCTTGCTAAACTTTCGGGCAAGATACCTTCAAAAATCAATATTATTCCTTTTAACTCAATTGCTCATATGAATCCCGGCGGCATATCGGCTAGCCTTGAGCCTACGCCGTATAAGGATATTCAGCATTTTGCACAGCAGTTGAGGGATAACAACATTACTGTCATGATCCGCGAAACCCAGGGCAATGATATTGCTGCTGCCTGCGGACAGCTGGCTGCCAGGTACTGATTCCATCAAAGTCAGTATTTGGGTACTTCACCCTTAATTTCTAATTAAATAATAGTTGACTTAAATCTTTATATTTTGCACTTTTTAATTTTCAAAGGAGTTGTTTCTTAAATGGCCTGGTTAATGCTGTTGATTGCAAGTGTTTTTGAGATTTCCTGGGCAATTGGCCTGAAATATAGCGAGGGATTGACTAAGCCCTTTGCAACGGTTTTTACGGTTGTTACGATGATCTTAAGTTTTGTTTTCCTTTCTCAGGCATCAAAACATCTTCCTATAGGTACTGCGTATGTAATTTGGACGGGCATTGGTGCTGCGGGCACGGCTTTCTACGGCATGATGTTCTTTAATGAATCCCGTGAAATCCTGCGCATAGTCTGCCTTTTGATAATTATTTCAGGTGTAATCGGGCTTAAGTTAACCTCCAGCAATTAAACTCTATCTATATATATTATGAAAAAGCTCACACACGATGAAATTTCAGTTAACCGGAGCACACTTGATACACTTCATACTGTAAATAAGCTTCCGGTTTATGTATTGCTCGATAACATAAGAAGCACATATAATGTCGGCTCCATTTTCAGAACCTCCGACGGCGCCATGATCGAGAAACTCTTCCTTTGCGGCTACACGCCTCATCCGCCTAAAAAAGAGATCCTTAAGACTGCCTTAGGCTCAACGGAAAGCGTTAAGTGGGAATACGTCAAGGACCCGAAAGAGGCCGTCCTGGCCCTTAAGAGTCAGGGAGTTAAAATTTGTGCCCTCGAACAAACCAGCAAAAGCCGTACTTACTACAGCGTGCCGGAAAGTGAGTTTCCGCTGTGCCTTATAGTCGGTAACGAGATAACGGGCGTATCACAGGATTTAATAGATTTGTGCGATTTTTCGGTCGAAATCCCGCAATTTGGGATTAAGCAGTCGCTTAATGTGGCTGTGGCTTATGGAATCGCAATTTTCGATTTACGCAGAATTTACGACGTAGGGTGTGCCGGTGAGGCAGAAGTCAATAAATAGTTGCACCTCCTCATTTTAATTGATTTTTTTGGCATAACCCTATATATTAGTCAACTTAAATAATTGTACTTGTTATAATTTTTCTTTAAAAACCAGCAGAGCTATGAAAGAACTAAGATTTAGACTCTTTATCATTCTCGGTGCTATTGCACTGAGTTTGTACTTGCTGCATTACACATATGCCGATTACCAGAACAATAAGAAGGTCGATAAGATCAGACAGCACGTAATTGACAGCGTACGCAGCGCAAACCCCAAACTCGCCACAGACAAAGTTCAGGCACTTGGCGAATCAGTTGCAGACAGCGTCAGGGTTAATAACCCATCCTACGCTAAGGACCGTGCAAAAAGGCTTAAGTTAGGCCTCGACCTGCAGGGCGGTATGTACATGGTTATGGAAGTAAATACCACTGAAATGCTCAGAAAACTTGCCAAGGATCCTGATGCCAACTTCCGCCAGGCTTTACAGTCAGCTGAAAATGAAGTCAGAACCAGTGACGCCGATATCGTAAGCGTTCTGGCGCGCAATATACAGAGCAAGGGTATAAGACTGAGCCGCTACTTCGGCACGATCAGGGAAAGTGATAATGAGATAATCTCTAGTCTTAGGAAACAGGCCGACGACGCAGTAAGCCGTGCAATGGAAATTATTAGAAACCGTGTCGATCAGTACGGCGTTTCGGAACCCAGCATTCAGAAGCAGGGCAGCCGCAGAATTATCGTTGAGCTGCCTGGCGTGGCTAAGGAAGAAGAAGCCAAGCACCTTCTGCAGGGAAGCGCTCTTCTGGAATTCAAACTCTTAAAGGATCCTAACTTTACCGTTCAGGTAATGCAGAAAGTTGACGAGGTTTTGGCCGGAACCGGTATTGCCGACTCAACACTGAACGATTCTACAAAAGCAGCCAACAAGACTGCAGCTGCAAAGAAAGACACTACACAGAAGCAGTTAAGCAAGGAAGAATTTGCAAAACAGCATCCTTTCTTCTCTATCGCTATGATTCCTCCTCAGGCTCAAACAGCTGAAGCTTACGTAAAGGAATCTGACAGGGGTAAACTTGACATGATGCTCAACCGCCCCGAAGTTAAGAAAGTAATGCCTGATAACGTTGAATTCCTTTATTCGGCTAAACCGATTACTGGCCAGGACGGTGGCAAATACCGCCTCCTTTACCTCGTAAATAAAAACCCTGAACTTACAGGCGGAACAATTACTGAGGCCCGTGCAAATATCGATCCGCAGACCTCAGGTGCCGAAGTTACAATGCAGATGAACTCCGAAGGCGCCAGAGAATGGGCACGCATCACAGGCTCAAACGTCGGAAAAAGAATTGCAATCGTGCTCGATAACTTTGTTTACTCGGCTCCTACGGTTCAGAACAAGATTCCGAACGGAAGTTCACAGATCACTGGCATGAAAGATATGGATGAAGCTAAGCTCATCGAAATCGTTCTTAAGGCCGGTGCACTTCCTGCCCCTGTTGAAATTATGGAAGAGAGAATCGTTGGCCCTTCACTCGGTACAGACTCTGTTTACCAGGGACTTAACTCGGCTCTGATAGGTTACCTCTTCATCGCTATCTTTATGATAATTTATTACCAGAAATCAGGCGCAATTGCAGATCTGGGATTGTTCATCACAATACTCATTATCATGGGTGTTCTTGCAGGCTTCAGCGCAACACTGACTTTACCCGGTATCGCCGGTATCGTATTAACCATGGGTATGGCCGTTGACGCTAACGTGCTTATCTTTGAAAGAATCAGAGAGGAAATGGCTACGGGTAAAACCCTGAAAGCCGCCGTTGACAGCGGATTTGCTAATTCATATTCCGCTATTCTTGACTCTAATATTACCACTTTCATCACCGGATTGATACTCTATCAGTTCGGCGGAAGCGGCCCGGTTCAGGGTTTCGCTCTCACACTGATGATCGGTATCGTTGTAAGTATGTTCAGCGCACTAGTCGTCGCCCGTGTGGTCTATGACTTCATGATCGCAAGAGGCGCTAAAATTTCCATAGGTTAATAAAATCGGATTCTAAGGAGAATAAAATAAATGCGGATATTTCATAATTTAGATGTAGACTTTATGGGCAAGAGAAGATTTTTCTACTTCCTCAGCGCCCTGTTCTTTTTGATAGGTCTCGTTGCTGTTGTATTCAGAGGCCTTATATTCGGTATCGACTTTAAGGGTGGTACTGAAATCGCCCTGCAGTTTCAGAAGCCTGTGGAAATATCACAGGTCAGAAACTACGTAAATAATATAGGCCTTGGCGAGGTTGAACTTAAAACTTTCGGCCAGTCAAGCGGTATACTGATGAGAACCGAAATTCAGGAGATCCCGAAGAATATCCTTCCCCGTGTAATCGGCGGAATCGACAAGACGATTGAAAAGGATTTTCCCGGACTTAAACGCCAGATTGTTGATACTACTGCAACTTCTGTTACTTTTGCTTTTACTAACCCCGACACCACAAATGCAGTTGTTAACCAGCTTCTTTCCGAGGGTTACCAGTCAGGTAAATTCTCTGAAGAAGCTACCAACACCAAAATGGTCGTCCGTGTAGGTATCTCTGAATGGATTAAGGAAAACCTGAAAGAGAAAATGCCCGGTAACTCATTCCAGGTCCTCAAAGAAGACAAGGTCGGTCCTAAGGTCGGAAACGAACTGAAGACACAGGCTTTGATCTCTGTTTTCCTTTCTCTGGTGGGTATCCTTATTTACCTGGCATTCAGGTTTAAGTTCATCTTTGCTTTCGGAGCCGTTGTGGCGCTCTTCCACGACGTTCTGATTACTCTGGGACTTTATGCGGCACTATACAACGTTATTCCGGGGCTTAATCTCGAAATTAACCTGACTGTGGTGGCGGCATTCCTTACACTTATCGGTTACTCTGTAAACGATACGGTTATCGTGTTCGACCGTGTGAGGGAGTATCTCAAAATCCACAAGTCAATGCCAATTGAAGAAGCAATGAACAAAGCCGTTAACGCAACTATGAGCCGTACGGTTTTAACCGGAGGTACTACGCTGATGTCAGTTCTGGTACTCCTCATATTCGGCGGTGAAGTTTTAAGGGCATTCTCATTCACACTGTTCTTCGGTATCATTACCGGAACATATTCCTCGGTATTCGTAGCCAGCGCTATAGTGCTTGAATATGTGAACAGGACAAAAGGGAAAATCGACTTTTAACGTGTTTTGATTGTAAGAAAAAGCCGGCTTAAGGAATTCCATAAGCCGGCTTTTGTGTTTTTATACTGTAACTATTATTGCTAATTTTGTGACAACAAAAAGGAATTACTTGATATGAGCAAATTTATTGATCTTAGAAGCGACACGGTAACACGCCCGACTGATGCCATGCGCAAGGTTATGTATGAGGCCGAAGTTGGCGACGACGTTTATCAGGAGGACCCTACCGTAAATAAACTCCAGAATTATGCGGCTGAACTTTTGGGTAAAGAAGCTGCGCTCTACGTCCCTAGCGGCACAATGGGTAACCAGCTCTGCCTTAATACCTGGACGAGCCCGGGCGACGAGGTCATCTGCGAAATGGATGCCCACATCTTTAACTATGAATCGGGTTCACCCGCCGTCCTTAGCGGCATTCAGATTCTCCCGATCGTAGGCAATAAGGGCGTTATTACGCCGGAACAGGTTGAACCTATGATCAGACCCGTTTCAGCTTACTATATGCCTAAATCCAGGCTGATTGAAGTTGAGAATACACACAACAGGGCCGGCGGCACAATCCACCCGATTGAAAACATCATAGCCCTCAAAAAACTGGCAAGGAAATACAACCTCTATATCCATCTGGACGGCGCGAGGATCTGGAACGCCTCGGTTGCAACTGGAATTCCTGTAAGTGAATACGCAAGCCATTTTGATTCAGTCTCCTGCTGCCTTTCAAAAGGACTGGGCGCTCCGGCCGGATCAATTATAGCAGGACCAAAGGAATTTATTGAAAAGGCTTTCAGGACACGCAAAGCCTGGGGCGGCGGAATGAGACAGATCGGCTCTCTTGCTGCAGCAGGACTTTATGCCCTAAAGAACAACATTGAACGCCTGAAAGAAGATCACGAAAAAGCATGCATAATTGCCAAAAGCCTCTCTGAAAACCCGAAGGTTGAAGTTGACCTGTCGTCAGTTCAGACAAACATCATAATTGTAAAACCCCGCACCATGACACCGGACGAACTCATTGCAAAATGCAAGGGAAAAGGCCTCCTTATCTCAGGCGGGAAAATCGATTCTGTAAGAATAGTAACCCACCTGGATGCTAGCTTTGAAGACGTAGAAAAAGCTGTAAAAATCCTTCAGGAAGTTTTAGCCTGATCTATGTTAGTAAAGAAGCGGGGTTTTTCATTTTAATATGAAGAACTTCGCTTCACTGTTTTAAACTTAAAACTCAAAACTCAAAACTTAAGGAAATATGGACGGCTTTAATCATAAAATTTCTTTCAGGGTACAGTTCCACGAAGTGGACCTCCTGGGCGTCGTAAACAACGCCGTTTACTTTAACTATTTTGAAACCGCCCGCATTGAATACCTGAAGGCAGTGGGTCAGTTCAGGGACGTCAATAAAATGCAGCCGGGCGACAATTTTTTCTTAATCGCCCGGAATGAGTGCGACTATATTGAGCCCGCACTTTTTGACGATGAAGTTAACGTGTATACACGCGTGGGCTCAATTAAAAATTCCAGCTTTACTTTTGAACACCTGGTGGAAAATGCGAAAAATGGAAAGGTTCTTGCAAAAGGAGGCGGTGTAATGGTGCATATAAACAGCAGGGAAAAGAAATCCACGCCTCTTCCGGAAGAATTCTATAAGTCGGTTAAGTCGTATGACACTGAAGTAAAAGTAATTAAAAACGGTGAAGAGATTTGATTATTCAAAAGCAGGCCGCATATTTTTATGCGGCCTGCTTATAATTTTAGTGGCTTACGCCTGCCATGGCATTGGGGTCGTGCTTGTGCTTGAAGAAGAGAGCGAATAATATGGCAACAACCAGCGCGTAGGCAGAGAATGCGATCCAGATCCCGTGCCAGTCAAATGCGCTAAGGCCGTCTGCAGTTGTAACCGTAAAATACTTATCAATTACAATTCCGCTTATCCTGCTTCCTAAGAAGGCGCCAAAACCGTTCGTCATCATCATAAACAGGCCCTGCGCGCTTGCGCGGATCTCTGGAGTGCTTTGGGTTTCAACATAAATTGAGCCTGAAATGTTGAAGAAATCAAATGCCATTCCGTAAATGATGCATGAGAGAATTATCATCCAGAGCCCGTCTGTTGGGTTCCCGTAGGCAAAGAGCCCAAAGCGGAGTACCCAGGCAACCATGCTTATCAGCATTACCTTTTTAATCCCGAATTTCTTTAAGAAGAAGGGAATTGCAAGTATAAACAGTGTCTCGGAGATCTGTGAGATCGACATTATGATTGCAGGGTATTTAACTGCAAGTGAATCCTGGTAAGCTGCTATTCCGTTAAAGTCGTGCAGGAATGTATCGCCGTATGCGTTTGTAAGCTGAAGAGCCGCTCCAAGGAGCATGGCGAAAATAAAAAACAAAGCCATCTTAACGTTCTTGAAAAGGGCAAATGCATTAAGCCCCAGAGCATCGAAAAAAGATTTCTTTTCTCCGTGTCCAAGCGGCGGGCATTTGGGAAGTGTAAAAGAATAAATCCCTAAAAATATTGAACAGACAGAGGCAACATAAAACTGCATGGCGGAAGTTTCAAAGCCGCTCAGACTTATGGTCCAAAGTGCCACAATAAACCCGATTGTGCCGAAAACTCTTATTGGCGGATAATCTTTTACTATATCCATCTGTGAGTTTTTTAAGGAAGTATAAGAGACGCTTATTGCAAGAGCAATTGTCGGCATATAAAACATCATGTCCAAAAGCATCACCCAGAACATTGTATCCGGATTATTTATAAGAGGAACGGTAAACAGAACAATGCCCCCTAAAAGGTGAAAAATACCCAGGAGCTTCTCGGCATTCAACCACCGGTCGGCAATAATTCCTGCAATTGCAGGCATGAACAGCGATGCAATACCCATGGTGGAAAAAATAGCTCCGAATTCTGTGCCCGACCAGTGCTTGGTCTGGAACCAGTAGGCACCAATCGTCAAAAGCCAGCTTCCCCAAATGAAAAACTGGAAGAAATTCATTACAGTTAAACGTAGTTTAATGTTCATATCTTGTGTTTTGGAAGTTGATAAAATATTCAGGCATAAAGATATTAAATCCTTTTGAAATAAAAAGTACCTCCAAAGAAAAATATCATTAAAATTATGGAGAGGAAACTGAGGCAGGATAGCGCGGAAAACCGGGCGCCGGGCCATTCCCCGGCGCCTCTTAAGTGTGTAACTGATTAATTTACATCAAATATTCACCATCTTCATCGTAGCCTCCGGATACCTTAGCCCGCTTGCGGCACCTTTGGGCATTACCTGATCAATCCTTTCAAAGTCATTTTTAGTAAGCTTAATATCCGCTGCTGCCACGTTTTCTTCCAGATACTTCCTTCTTTTTGTACCCGGAATGGGGACTATGTCCTTTCCCTGCGCCAGCACCCAGGCAATTGCAAGCTGGCTTGCCCTGACGCTTTTGCCGTTTGCAATTTCTTCAACCCGCTTTACAAGATCAAGGTTCTTCTGGAAATTCTCTCCCTGAAACCGGGGCGAAAACCTCCTGAAGTCATCGGGATCCAGGTCCTCATAGTTTACGATCCTGCCCGTAAGGAAGCCTCTTCCTAAAGGGCTGTAGGCGACAAAGCCTATACCAAGCTCCCTTACTGTGGGGAGTATTTCATCTTCGGGATCCCTTGTCCAGAGGGAATATTCTGTCTGAAGAGCCGAAATAGGATGCGTTGAGTGGGCTCGCCTGATTGTATTGGGGCCCGCTTCACTTAGACCAAGGAAACGCACTTTGCCCGCCTTTACCAGGTCCGCCATCGCCCCAACGGTATCTTCAATCGGTACATTCGGGTCAACGCGGTGCTGGTAGTATAAATCGATATGGTCTACCCCGAGGCGCTTTAATGATGCCTCGCATGCACTCTTTACGTATTCAGGGCGGCCGTTTACGCCTCGGACATTAGGATCACCGGTCCTCTGTATGCCGAATTTTGTTGCCAGCACCACCTTGTCGCGCCTGTCGCGGATTGCTCTTCCTACAAGTTCTTCATTTATAAATGGGCCGTACATGTCCGCCGTGTCCAGGAAGTTAACTCCAAGTTCAAGCGCCCTGTGTATTGTGGCTATACTCTCGTTGTCATCCCTTCCGCCGTAGAATTCCGACATCCCCATGCACCCCAAACCAATTGCCGAAACCTTCAGGCCCTGGGTTCCTAATTCACGCTGTTCCATACTTACTCCGTTAAAGTTGATTTATATGCTAACCTTTAAAATTATACAAAGGCCCCGGAAGAAAAGCAATCTGATTAGCTGCGGCATGGCTTCATATAAATTGCCTAGAGAACCGGCATATCGTCCAGACCGCCGGCATTGACAACATCCTGATATCCGCAGCTCTTCAAAATGCTGGCCGCATATGCACTTCTTGCTCCTGAAGCACAGTAAACAATTATCGGGCTGTCGAACTGTCCAAATTCCTTTATCCTTGCCTTAACCTGATCTACCGGAATGTTGATCGCATTTGGGTAGGCTTCTTCACTAAATTCCTCGCTGGTACGAACATCTACTATTTTAGCTCCGGCTTTAATTTTTTCTTTTAATCCTGACATCTTTTTTCTCCGTAAATAATAATATTAATTGTTGAAATTCCATCCATTAAACCATTGTGCTGCAGAATAACCTCCAGCAATATTAAATAAATTTTTATATCCTTCGGCTTTCAATATCTGCAGGCTTGTGTGACCAAGAAACCCATCCTTGCTCAGTATATAAATTGTCTTGTCTTTTGGTATTTCACCAAGCCGGTCACGTATCTCATCTGCCGGAATATGAAGTGCCCCGCAAAAGGGTGCTTTTGCCTGCTCGCCCACAGTGCGTACATCAAGTATAAGGCTGTCTTTGATTCCCGGTTCCAAAAGAACCTGTGCCGGAGTCTTCAGGGGGCTATATCCCATTATATCGTTCATGCCGATAAATGCTGCAATGTTTACAGGATCATTTGCGGTGTTATATGGTGGCGCATAAGCTAGATCCAATTCCGACAGATCCTCCAGGGTCATATTCCCATGAAGAGCCGTTGCCAGCACATCAATTCTTTTTTCTACGCCTGATTCCCCATATGCCTGTGCACCAAGAAGCCTGCCTGACTTTTTGTCAAAGACAATCTTAAGGGCCAGAGGCTTTCCGCCCGGGAAATATGCTGCATGATTATCCTTAAAAACATAAGAGACTCCGGTGTCATATCCTGCTTCACGTGCAGTTTTTTCTGAAAGCCCGGTTGATGCTGCAGTGCGCTCAAAAAGCTTTACCACGGAAGTTCCGAGCGCTCCGCGGTATTTCATGCTTCCGCCCAGTACATTCGTCCCTGCAATTCTTCCCTGGCGGTTTGCCGGCCCTGCCAGCGGAATGCGCACTTTTTTGCCATGGACTTTATTTATGACCTCCACCATATCTCCGGCTGCATAAATGTCAGGGTCGCTCGTTCTCATGTTTTCATCAGTAACGAGCCCGCCACTAATCCCTGTTTCCAGGCCAGCTGATTTAGCGAGCGATAATTCAGGGCGTACACCAATTGACAAAAGTACCATATCAGTCTCTATTACTGAGCCGTCTGTCAGTGTAACGCCATTTCCGGAAACTGAAGACAAGCCGGCGTTTGTTTTAACAATTATCCCTTTTTCTTCAAGCCCCGATTTTATCATCGCTCCGAATTCGGGATCCATGGATATCATTAGCTGCTCTGCCAGTTCAACAAGTGTTACTTCAATTCCTCTTGCCGACAAAGCCTCTGCCATTTCAAGACCGATGAAGCCCCCGCCCGTAATGACAGCCCTTGCGGGATGCTTTTCTTCTATGTATTTATGTATGCGGTCCATATCCGGAATTGTCCAGAGCTTGAATACATGCTCCAGTGTTATGCCTGGAATCGGGGGCACAATTGGGCTGCCGCCTTGCGCCAGTATCAGTTTGTCGTAAGATAGAAGTTCTTCGCCCGTCTGTGTTTTGACAACTACCTTCTTTTCAGTGCGCTTTATTTCAAGGGCTTCGGTATTTGTTTTGACCGCTACCCTGTACCTGCTGAAAAAACCCTCTGGCGTTTGCAGCAGCAGCTTTGAGCGCCGCTGTATATCCCTGCTTATAAAGTAGGGAAGGCCGCAGTTGGCAAAGCTGACATAAGGGCCTTTTTCAAGTATGGTTATTTCTGCTTTTTCGTCTAAACGCCTGATTCGTGCAGCAGCCGTAGCCCCACCTGCCACACCGCCAATGATCAATATTTTTGTAGAATTACTTTTTCCCATCTGATTTTCTTTAGTAATAATATAATTGTTTTAGAATTTAATTTTACCAGCATTCAAATATTAAGATGAACGTATGATGCAGATAAGATAAATAGGATTCACCTTTGCGGCCTCAGAAAATTATTTTTATAATCCATCTCTCCTTCTTAGGATCCTTCAAAAAAATAATTTCCATTATTCCCGTTATATCCTATCTTATATTCAGATGCAGGAATTTAAGCTATGAAGAAAATTGTACTTGATATTGAGACCTGCGGCTTCGGCCTTAATGACCTTTCAGAGTCTCAGCGGGAATTCCTCCTGAGGGAACAGGAAATCTGGAAAGCGCCTCAGACGATTACTGAAGAAGACGTTGAACGCTCCTTAAGCTATTACCCCTTTACTGCCAGGATAATTGCAATAGGCCTGATGGACGTGGAATCTGAAAAAACCGCAGTTTATTATGAAGCTGTGGAAAAAGAGGAGTGGGCAGAGCCTGAGAAAAATACCAGGTACATAGGACGCTCTGAATGCGAGATGCTGAGACTATTCTGGAAGATTATGGCCCAGACAGAGCTGGTAATTACCTTTAACGGAAGGACTTTTGATATCCCTTTTCTTATGATGCGTTCGGCCATGCTTAAAGTTAAGCCGGTAAAAAATATAATTAAAAACCGCTTCGATAAATCGCACCATGTAGATCTTTTGGACCAGCTTAGCTTCTACGGCGCAGCAAGAAAATTTAACCTCGACTTCTATTGTCATGCCTTCGGCATAAAATCCCCAAAGTCAAAAGAATTGAACGGAAGAGAGGTGAAGAATTATTATTTATCAGGCCGTATAAAGGAAATTGCAAGCTATTGCGCGGGAGATGTTCATGCAGCCTATGAGCTATATAAGATTTGGAATGAATACCTTAACCTGGAAACTTAAAACTCAAAACTCAAAACTTAAAATTCAACATTCAACATTAAAAAAAGAAGGGCTGCCGATTTCTCCGCAGCCCAATGAATACTTTACATCAGAAAAAAACTAAAACTCAAGCTCTACTCCCGCAACAGGGAAGAGTGTGTACTGATAAACTTCATCCACCGTACCATCTGAATTATACTGGTAGACTGCAATATTCTTCCTGTTATAAAGGTTTTCAATCGAGAGGAAAATCCTCAGATTCCATTTCTCAAAATTATACCTGCTGTTGAAGGAAATATCCAGCCTGTGGTAATCAGGGTACCGAACAGAATTTATTTCATCTGTCGGAATCCATGTGCCCCTGCCCCATTTGACGCCTCCTTCCATATGCTGCTCCGTTGTAACGTAGCGGTTCGGCGTATATGGCTTTCCGCTTGCATAGCGCCAGCGGAGGCTTATTTCCATGTCGTTTGAAAAAGGCAGAATGTAACTGGGGTACTTTATGTAAAAGGGCATGGAACTAAGTTTGTCTCTTAAGCCGCTGAATCTTTTTCCCACAATAGCGGTAAAGACATGAGGGAAATCATAATCGGAAGCATATTCCTCTCCCTCGCGCCCTATGCGGGGATCTTTCATCTTTGACCACATCCTTGAATAACTTATTGTTCCGTAGAGATCCTTTACCATTTTCTGCTGGAGCATCATGTCAAAGCCGTATGCCGTCTGTCTGCCGAGGTTAAGATTTCTTTCTGAACGCATCATTCTGTCGTTGAAATTTACAAATGTCTCGGAAACAGGAATATCCGTATATGACTTGTGATATCCTTCTACCGTAAGCTTTAAGCCGTCATCCAGTATGTGCTCAACACCTAAGACCAGGTGCCTTGCATGTGTATTCTTAAGGTATCTATTGACGTCGCTGTGGTAGCGGTCGCCGTATGTGGGGTACGACTGCGACTGGTAAAACTCCCCGTATGCGAAGTTAATATTGGTCAGGGCCGGAACAATATAATATGTCATGGCAAGGCGTGGACTCACGTTACCATGCTTGCTGTAAGTGAAGTAGTCGTATCTGAGCCCCAGGTTAATTATCATCCTGTCCTCAAAAAGCTTAAACTTGTCGTTAACATAAGCGTAAGTCTTATAGTTGTCAAAAAGTCGTATGTCGTATACCGGGCTTGTAGACGGGACCACTACAGGATCACTCCACAGGCCGTTAATTAAATACCGTGCCGAGTCCCCGGAAACAAAGAGGTCCTGGTCGTAGTTGGCTGTTGCCACGGAGCCGCCAAAGTTAAGCTCCTGGAATTTGGATAAATTCCATACAAACTCACTTTTGAATGTTAACTGTCCGTTGTCGTGGTTCTCATTGTAAACCGGCCTCCTGTTAAGCACGCGCGAGGATGCGAGTGTGCCAGAAGCGTTATAAAACCTTTCCGTAAAGTTTTCAGCTACATCCACGGAGTTGTGATAATCGTTGTAGTAAAGTGTCACAAGAGAGTAAAAGTTCTTGCTCCAGAGGCTCTTTAGTGTAAGACCTGTAGCGTACTGCCGCTGCCTGACGTCAGCTCTCTCCAGCCCTATTGAATCAGCTTTTCCTGCCATTGACTGGTCAGAAGATTCAGGCTCGCCGTTAAAAAATATTTTATCATTACCGTAAATGCCTGCCCATGAGAGCTTGTGGACTTTTGAGAGGTCGTAGGCCGCCTTAAACTGAATGTCATAATATCTGGGCACTGCCGAAAGTCCGATTCCGCCTGTTATGAGGTCAAGGAAGCTTTTTCTGGCCGAGAGTATCCAGGAGCCCTGTCCGCCGTTTATGGCGCCTTCCATTACGGCTCCGTAGCCCGCCATGGAAAGATTGAAATTGGCATTAAAGGGATTGTTTCTTGTACCTTCGCGCGAGGTGATGTTCATGACAGAAGAAAGCTTGTCGCCGTATTTTGAAATAAAGCCTCCGGTTGAGAACTGAATGTCTTCTATCAGGTCAACGTTAACCATGTTGATAGGCCCGCCGGAATTATACTCGTTGGGGTAGTGGTTTGTTGAGTGGATCTCCATGTTGTCAAAAACCGTAAGGTTTTCATTCGGAGAGCCTCCTCTAACCAGTAGCTCATTTGTCTGGTCGTTTGAAAATGATACTCCAGCCATGCCCTGAAGTATTCTCTGAAAGTCCTGCACCGATCCCGGAGAGCGCCTTATCTCCTCGGGCCCTAGCACAACAGTGCTCAAATTGTTGTCTTTGGTTGCCTTGTCAAAATAGTCCGCTTTAACCAAAACCTGCCCAAGTTCAAAAGAGGTCTCTTCCATTTTAACGGCAATATTGCATTCGCTGCTGGTTGTTACAATGACATCTGTCTTTACCACAGTCTGATATCCGATTGAGCTGACAGTAATGGAATAGCTTCCAACCGGAACTTTAATTCTGAATTTGCCGTCCTCTGTGCTTGTGGCCCCTGTGGACTTTAATTCGTTTACCACTATATTTGCTCCCATCAGAGGCTCTTTGGTCTTTGCGTCAGTAACCTCGCCATTTATGTAGTTTTGCTGGGAAAACAAATTTGAGTGGAAAATAAAAAGAAATGAAATTAACAGAATTCCCCTAAAAAATCTCATTTTTACATGGTCCCTTTGTTTTTATGTGTTTCTAAAATTTAGACGGTAGAAAGTACAAATAGTTCTAAGGCCCCGCAAAAAGAAATCGGTGTAAGCCCGGTATTTCCCCGCCAGATGCCTGAAATTGCCGACGGCTAAATGACCCGCATATTTACTTCTAAAGCTCCGTGAAAAGTGTTATATTACGGAATAATAATTTCACATTTATTTACTGGACCAAATATAAATGAAAGAACCGGAAGTAACTTTGCAATTAGCCCTGGAACATGGACTTACTGAAGAAGAATATAACAGGATACTTAATATATTAGGCCGCACGCCGAACTATACCGAACTCGGTATCTTCAGCGTTATGTGGAGCGAACACTGCAGCTATAAAAACTCAATAGCTCTCCTTAAGACCCTCCCCAGAAGCGGCGGCAGGCTCTTAGTCGGCGCAGGCGAGGAAAATGCAGGGCTCGTGGACATTGGTGACGGTCTCGGGGTTGTATTCAAGATTGAAAGCCATAACCACCCTTCGGCAGTTGAACCCTACCAGGGGGCTGCTACAGGCGTTGGCGGAATCTTAAGGGATATTTTTACCATGGGTGCCCGCCCTATCGCATCTCTGAACTCACTAAGGTTCGGAACACTTGATGACGCAAGAACCAGATTCCTTTTCGACGGCATTGTTAAGGGAATAGGGGACTACGGCAACTGCTTCGGAGTGCCGACTGTGGCAGGCGAGGTTTATTTCGATAATTCTTATAAAGGAAATCCTCTTGTAAACGCTATGGCTGTCGGAATAGTCAAAACCGACCGCGTTGCCTCGGCAACCGCCAATGGCGAAGGTAACCCGGTTATGATAGTTGGATCTTCTACCGGACGCGACGGAATCCACGGGGCAACTTTTGCCTCTGAGGAAATCTCAGAGAAGTCCGAAGCCAAACGCCCCTCGGTCCAGGCGGGTGACCCATTCACCGAAAAACTCCTTCTTGAAGCCACTCTGGAAATCATAAAAGAAGACCTTATAGTTGGCATACAGGACATGGGAGCTGCCGGCATATCATGCTCAACTTCAGAGATGAGCGCCAAGGGGGAATCAGGTATGAAGATTGACCTAAGTAAGGTTCCCTTAAGAGAAAAGGGAATGACCGCCTATGAGATCATGCTTTCTGAAAGCCAGGAAAGAATGCTCGTTGTGGTGAAAAAAGGAAATGAAAGCAGGGTAAAAGAAATTTTTGACAAATGGGACCTGCACTGTGAAATTGTTGGAGAGGTAACTAATAGCGGCATACTGGAAATTGACTATGAAGGAGAGCGCAAGGCAACTGTCCCTGCTTTCGACCTCGTCCTGGGTGGGGGCGCCCCGGTCTATATAAGGGAAACCAAAGAACCTGAATATCTTAAGACTACAAGAAAATACGATTTTTCAAATACTCCCAGACCCGCTGATATGAAAGATGTTTTTGAAAAACTCTTCAGCTCGCCTAACATCGCTTCAAAAAGATGGGTCTATGAACAGTACGACTCCATGGTAAGAACAAACACCATCGTGGGACCGGGATGCGATTCGGCCGTAATATTCGTCAAGGATACCAATAAGGCGCTTGCAGCCAAGACCGACTGCAACGGGAAATATGTATACCTTAATCCTAAAGAAGGCACCAAGATTGCTGTTTCCGAATCCGCAAGAAATATCGTCTGCTCGGGCGGTGTCCCTCTTGCAATTACAAACTGCCTTAACTTCGGAAACCCGTATAAGCCCGAGGTCTACTGGCAGTTCAAACAGGCTATTGAAGGAATGGGCGAGGCCTGCCGGTATTTCGATACCCCGGTTACGGGCGGAAATGTCTCTTTCTATAATGAGTCGCCTGAAACCTCAGTCTATCCCACACCCGTTATCGGTATGATAGGCCTCGTTGAGGACCTGAAGGACGTTACAACTTCCTACTTCAAAGGACAAGGCGACCTGATTTATCTTCTCGGAGAGGATTTTGAAGAGATGGGCGGAAGCGAATATATGCAGCTCATTCACGGTAATGTAGCAGGCGAATGCCCGAAAATGGACCTTGAACGGGAGAAAAAACTTCAGGATGCGCTTCTTTCCTTGATTAAGGGAGGGTTTATCCGTTCGGCTCATGACGTCTCAGACGGCGGAATTATGACGGCAGTTGCTGAATGCTGCATTATGGAAAGGGAATATGCCGTTGGCGCAGAGGTGAATATCCCGCTT
The DNA here is from genome assembly GCA_025612375.1 of Ignavibacteria bacterium. Classification (NCBI taxonomy): domain Bacteria; kingdom Pseudomonadati; phylum Ignavibacteriota; class Ignavibacteria; species Ignavibacteria bacterium. The sequence continues at coordinate 236 of JAAXKN010000042.1, read as the reverse complement.
AAAACAAGAGAGGATTTCTCCTTATTCTCTGAAAGCCAGTCGAGAGTAATTGTGTCTGTTGAGGCTGCTAAAAAAGAGGAATTTGAACAGAAGCTTTCCGGATCAGGACAGGCATTTACCCTTCTTGGAACAACGGGCGGAAGCAAGTTTAGTGTAAACGGTAAGTACGAGTTTTCTTTAGACAACTTAATTGACCTTTATTACAACTCAATTTCCAAAGTAATGAATGCTTCAAT
>JAAXKN010000041.1 GCA_025612375.1 Ignavibacteria bacterium | reverse complement strand
GCCTGGTTCTGTGGGGGTGGGGTTGTCAATTGGATAACCCCTCTACCCGGTGACAGGTCGAAACTACCTAATTCAGCTAAATTTGCAAAAATGATTAAATTCGGAGTGACCAAAAAGTGACTAAGACACATCAAAAAGGGCCAATTTTGCCGTCCAGACAGACCCCTTTAAAACAACAAAACCCCGAAAACGGTTTTTATTCGCTGTCTTAGGGGTTTATGTTTTAGGTGCGGAGAGACAGGGATTCGAACCCCGGAAGGACTTGCATCCTTAACGGTTTTCAAGACCGCCGCATTCAACCACTCTGCCATCTCTCCAAAAATATTTCGAGTCTCAAATATATGAAATCTTTTACTTTTTGCAAAAGAAATTAATGCGTGTCCCTTATTTTTTCACCATTTCTTAAATATAAAAAATACCGCTAATGCTATCAAGCCGAAACCTACCGCGTAATTCCACCTGAAGTCTTCCTTTAAGTATAATACTGAAAATACACTGAACACTACAAGCGTTATTACTTCCTGTATCGTCTTAAGCTGTGCCGCGTTAAACTGCCCGTATCCTATCCTGTTTGCAGGCACCTGAAAAATGTACTCCAGTAACGCAATGCCCCAGCTCGCCGCAATTACTATAATTAAAGGCTTGTCACGGAACTTTAAGTGCCCGTACCAGGCAAATGTCATAAATATATTAGAAATAGCCAGTAATATTATCGTCCTCATTTCCTGCCAGTCTTTCTTAAAATAATTGCATAACTTAATTCTTTCTTCTGTAAATTTAAATATAATTATTCGGGTATTTTACCCCTGAACCTAAACCTTAACCTGTTTTATGGAAGACTTAAAGAAATTTGCTAAACTCCTGGCCGGTAAAAGCGCCGAAATTATTCGCGGTTACTTCCGCACCGAAATAAAAATTGAATCCAAGAGTGACCTCTCACCCGTAACTATTGCCGATAAAAAGGCCGAAGAAGTAATGCGCGAAATGATTATGCGCGAATTCCCCGAACACGGCATACTCGGCGAGGAATTCGGAAGCCATAACGTGGACGCCGACTACCAGTGGGTCCTCGACCCCATAGACGGCACCAAAAGCTTTATCTGCGGAACTACTACCTTCGGAACCCTTATCGCCCTTATGAAAAATGGCCAGCCCCTGCTTGGCGTCATTAACCAGCCCATACTCAATGAATTCCTCATAGGGGATAACTCAACCTCTGAACTTAATGGCCGCAGGGTTAAAGTCCGTGAATGTAAAAGCCTCTCTCAGGCCGTTCTCCTTACTACGGACCACCTCCATATTGAAAAATACCAGAACCTCCAGGCATTCGAACGCCTCATGCACAAGGTGAAACTCTACCGCAACTGGGGCGACTGCTTCGGATACTATCTCGTCTCAACCGGCTTTGCCGATATTATGATAGATCCCGAAATGTCCGTCTGGGATTCTATGGCTTTAATACCCGTTGTCCGCGGGGCGGGAGGCGTAATTACAGATTACCAGGGCAACGACCCCGTCCAGGGCCACAGCATTATTGCTGCTGCGCCTTCAATACATAGTGAAGTTGTCAGGATCCTTAATCCCTGATTTTTCCCCAAGGGGCTAGTTGGACTGCTTCCGGTTTTTCCTGCCCTTTAATGACTTTTTAACTTCGGCTGCCTGCGGCTTTGTCGCTGACGTGTCAGGCCTCAGGTAGCCTTCCTCTATGAGCTTGTCAGTTGACTTAAAGATCTTAACCTTTATTTCGGTGGTCTCAAACAGCCCAGTCGATTCGATCTTAATTCCGAAAATTTCCTTCTCCAGCCTCACCGAGGCTACAAGCTTGTCGTCTGCAATAAGATCGTTGCTTACTGAATTTTTCTTTACGGGAATATTAGATAACGCCCAGTAAACCCCTTTTTTGGCGTTCTGAAAGGCTTTCTCAAGGTTCTCCTCTGTGGTGCTCTGCGCAAAAAACAGTGAGGGCAATAACAGCAAAAACAGCATCTGTTTCATCGTTTTCTCCATCCTAAGCGCATCAATGAGTTTATGTTACCAGCTTAATCTGTTGAATCTTTTTAATATAATTTGCATCAAATAAGCATGAAAAACAATTAGGGAATAATATGAATAATAATATTGTGGTTGGAACGGATAAGAATTTTGATAATGAGGTACTTTCAGCCCAGACTCCCGTTTTGGTCGATTTCTGGGCACCCTGGTGCGGGCCCTGCCGCATGATAGCCCCTGTAGTGGATGAACTTGCAGGCGAGCTTCAGGGAAAGCTTAAGGTTGTAAAGGTAAATACGGATGAAAACTACGGCGTTGCTTCACGCTACGGCATAATGAGCATCCCTACTCTGGGCATCTTCAGAAACGGCCGCATGGTCGATTCTGTAATCGGAGCCGTACCCAAACAGCATCTTGTAAAGAAACTTAATCCTTACCTTGAAAAAGTAAGTTAATAAATATTTGGCCCTAAAACGAAAAAGCCTCCCTTAAAAGGAGGCTTTTTCTCTATATAGCGTAATGCTGATAATTATGCTTTTATTTCGCCTTGAATTGCCTCAACGGCACAAACATCTTGGCAATCGCCGCAGTCCTGGCACAATTCAGGTGCAATAAAAGTATGATCTTCTGAAAGTGCAGCTTTTTCTTCGCCGTTATATGTATAGCTTTCGCCGGCATTGTGAATAGCGCCTTTTTCACATTCTTCTACGCAGGCTGCACAGCTGATGCATTCGTCTGTAATTACCATTTTTTCTCCCGATTTTATAAATAATTTTTAATTTTTAGAAAAATCTATTTAAACATCAATAATAATGATATTACTATTAATGAGTAGATTATCACTTTATTGTATATTTTCGCGGAAATTCTGCTGAAAAGATGATTTCCATAGACAATTCCCGCCGCAATTACCGGTAATAAATACAAGAACTGTACCAGAATATCTTTAGTAATTAAACCCGCGGCTGCATGCGATGAAACTATTACTACAGAGGTAAAAGTGAAAAAACCAATGAGTGAGGCTTTCATTTTATTCTTGTCCCAGCCCTTCAGGTATGAGTAGATCAGCACCGGGGGACCGTTGGTATTAAATGCCCCTCCTAAAATTCCTGCCATAATGCCATAAAAATAGCCCCAATTTGCTCTAATTTCTTTCGTCCTTACCCTTCCCAAAAGGGAGAAGAGGGCAAACGCTAGAATTACAAGGGCCAGAATTATTTTTATGATTCCGGGGTGGGCTTCGCGCAGTAAAATTGCGCCTGTAGGTATACCCAGGAACGCTCCTGCTGCCAGCGGCGCAATTTCCCGGAAAATGATATGATTCTTATATTTAAGAAAAAGGAGTATATTAATTACTAATCCGCACAAAGCCCCCAGCGGAATGGCCGCCTTTACATCCATGATAAGGGATAGTAATGGCACACTTATAAGCGCAAACCCAAATCCCGTAAGGCCTTGCGTAAATGCTCCAATGAACACAATCATAATCAGCGCTAAAACTGTATAATCCACGGCCATGTTTAATTATTCAACAATGAGGGATAATTAAAATTTTAACTAATCCCAAAATAACAGTTCTACTGCCTATTACCAAACCTGTCTTTCCGAAGAACTTCGAACCTTGAACTTCGAACCTTGAACCTTCCGCCATTGAGCATTTGATTGTAATAAGTCTATAAGCTATTTTATAATTCTCAATTATTTCACTTTACGCAATGACAGAAGAAAAAGTAAGATCAGAGAAAAATAAAACCGTCATCCTTTCCAGTGAGGAAAAGGAAATCTACAGGCAAAAACTCATCCGTCAGCTCCCGGCTTCGCCTTTGCCTGAGGCTCCTGTGGGCATTATTAACGGAAGCTGCATGGAATGGACCAGGGTTTTACCCTCAGGTTTTGCCGACCTCCTCTTCCTCGATCCCCCTTATAACCTCGCAAAGGACTTTAACGGCTGGAAGTTCAGCCGCCAGAGGGTTACCGACTATACCGGATGGCTCGATGAAATACTCTGCTCTCTTAAGCATATGCTTAAACCCTCGGCTTCAATATATATTTGCGGCGACTGGTTTACCTCGGCTTCAATCTTTGAGGCTGCCTCACGCCACTTTACCGTCCGCAACCGCATTACCTGGGAAAGGGAAAAGGGGCGCGGCGCTAAGGCTAACTGGAAAAATTCCAGCGAGGATATCTGGTTCTGCACCATGGGTAGTAGTTATATTTTTAATATAGATAACGTTAAACTTCGGCGCAGGGTAATTGCCCCTTATACCGAAAACGGCAGCCCAAAGGACTGGGAGAAAACACACTCCGGCAACTACAGGGATACACACCCCTCCAATATATGGACTGACATAACTATCCCGTTCTGGTCCATGCCCGAAAATACGGACCACCCTACTCAGAAAAGCGAGAAGCTCCTGGCAAAAATTATTCTTGCCTCTACAAACGAGGACGATTTTGTGCTGGACCCGTTCTTGGGAAGCGGCACTACATCCGTAACGGCAAAAAAACTGGGACGCAGGTACCTGGGCATCGAGCAGAATGAGGAATACTGCCTCCTGGCTGAAAAGCGCCTCCTCTTGGCCGATGAAAATAAAAACATCCAGGGCTTTACCGGCGGCGTCTTCTGGGAACGTAATACTCTACACCTCCAGAAAAAATAAAGAGGTGCCTTAAGGGAAATAATAATTTAATTCAAATGGTAAACTATGGAGTTTTTTATATAATTTCGGCATCTTTAAACCAATAAATTTCTTTCATATTTTAACCGGAGAATTTATGGCTGTCATCAGACCCTTTAAGGCTTTAAGACCAAAGGAAAATGTGGCACACCTTGTAGCCAGCGTCCCATACGACGTGGTTAACCGCGATGAGGCTGCCCTCATGGCTCAGGACTTTCCTTTTAGCTATCTCAGAATTACAAGAGCTGAGATCGAACTCGGCAAAGATGTCAATCCCTACTCGGATGAAGTCTACCTCAAGGCTAAGGAAAACCTCCAGAAAATTAAAAGCCAGGCACCCCTTGTTACTGACGAAAAACCCCACCTCTATGTATATAAGCTCGTTATGGGTAGCCAGGAACAGACGGGTATTGCTGCAACGTTTTCCGTTGATGATTACGACAATAATGTTATATTAAAGCATGAAAAGACCAGAAAGGATAAGGAAGACGACAGGACAAAACATATCGTCACTACGGAGGCTCAGACAGGCCCGGTCTTCTTAACCTGCAGGGGCGTTGAAGCAGTAAACAATCTGGTCAGTAAAACCATGCAGACAAGCCCGGTATACGACTTTACGGCTCCCGACGGAATTAAGCATACAGTCTGGATCATGCCCGATGAATATGCCGGCCAGGTTGCAGAAGAAATATCAAAAGTTAAGAATTTATATATAGCCGACGGCCACCACCGTGCAGCCAGCGCGGCAAGAGCCCGGAACGTGAAAAAGGAAAAAAATCCCGGCCATACAGGCTCTGAAGAATATAACTACTTCCTGGCTGTGCTTTTCCCGGCCGAAGAGCTTAAGATTATGCCTTATAACAGGGCTGTTGCGGACCTGAACGGGCTGTCAAAAGAAGAATTCTTTAATAAGCTTCGGGAGCATTTTACAGCCGAAGAATCAGGCCGCCCTGAACCCCCTGAAAAAAGATCTTTTTCAATGTATATAGACGGCAAGTGGTATCTCTTAAAGCCTAACGATACAATTAAACCCTCAGCTAGCGTGGGCGAAAACCTGGACGTGAGTATCCTTCAGAGCTACCTCCTGAACCCCGTCCTCGGAATCGATGACCCCCGTACAAACAAGAGGATCGATTTTATCGGCGGCATCAGGGGAACCTCAGAACTGGAAAAACTAGTGAACTCAGGCCGCGCAGCCGTTGCATTCTCTTTATACCCTGTTTCTGTGCAGGACCTGATGAATATTTCGGATGCCGGCGAAATTATGCCTCCTAAATCTACCTGGTTTGAACCGAAATTAAGAGACGGGCTGTTGGTGCATTTAATATAACAGAAAATTTTAACAAAAAAAGGAAGGCTCAAATGGAAAAAAGAATTTATAACTTTAGCGCAGGCCCGGCCGTTCTTCCGGAAGAAGTCCTGCTCGAGGCACAGAAAGACCTCTTTATGCTCCCCGGCGTTGGCATGTCTATACTCGAGATCAGCCACCGCTCCAAAAAATTCGATGAAATAATACTTGGAGCCGACCAGGGTTTAAGAACACTGCTCGGCATAGATGATAATTACCAGATACTTTTCCTCCAGGGCGGCGCTACGCTGCAGTTCTCAATGGTTCCTCTGAACCTTATGCCCCCGAAGAATAAGGCCGACTATATAAGTACCGGCGTATGGGCAAAAAAGGCTATTAAGGAAGCTAAAAGAGTAGGTACGGTTAACGTTGCAGCTTCAACTGAAGGCGAAAACTTTACAAGAATACCTAAACAGGAAGAACTGAAGCTCGACCCCGATGCCTCATACGTCCACTTCACTTCCAATAATACAATTTATGGAACAGAATGGAAGAAAGAACCTGAAGTTGGCAATGTCCCCCTTGTGTGCGACGCTTCTTCAGACTTCATGCACAAGAAAATTGACGTTAGCAAGTACGCCCTTATTTATGCAGGCGCTCAGAAAAACCTCGGCCCCTCGGGCGTTACAGTTGTTATTATCCGTAAAGATATGCTCGAAAGAAGCTCCGACAGCCTCCATACATATCTTAACTATAAGATCCACGCCGAAAACGGTTCGATGTATAATACCCCTACTACTTTCGGTATCTATATAATTGATCTGGTTACAAAGTGGCTCATTAAGAACGGCGGACTCGAATCTATGTACAAGTTAAACTGCGAGAAGGCCGGCCTCCTTTACGACTATATGGATGAAAGCGACGGCTTCTACCGCCCGACGGCACAGAAGGACAGCCGTTCACTTATGAACGTTACCTTCCGCCTGCCGAGCGAAGAGCTCGAAAAGAAACTGATCGAAGAGACTTCCAAAGCCGGGTTCTCAGGTCTTAAGGGGCACCGCTCCGTTGGCGGCCTCAGGGCTTCAATCTACAACGCTTTCCCGAAACAGGGAGTTGCAGACCTCGTCCAGTTTATGAAAGACTTTAAGTCAAGAAACTAATTAGTTCTTTTTTGGGAAAAGAGCGGCCCCACAGTTTTTTGGCCGCTCTTTATTATATTATAGGAATACTACATGAAAAAGATTGCTCTTTTTTTTATATTATCTTTAGCAGTCACTCTTAGCTCATGCGGCAGGGACGGCGGCCGCAAGCTCGAGGCCTTCAGCCCCGAGGCCATTGCCATGAACGCACCCGATGGCTGGGAAGTTACTGCCACTGTACGGGTCAAAGGGTTTAGCGAGGATGTACAGGATAAAACCCATAAGGCAAAACTGGCTTACTCAATCGACCTGGTTACTCCTCAGGGCAAAACCCTGAACTCATTTGCCGCCGATACTATCGACGAGAACCAGCAGGAGGAATTCTTAGACCTCCCGGTCGAAGCACAAATGGAGTTTGATTCCACTTTTACCACGGGCAGGTATAAAGTGATCTTCAACGTCAGGGATCTCCTTTCGGGCAGGGAGGTCAAAACTGACAAGGAGTTTGATCTGACTAAATAGATTATGATTTAACACAAAGGAGGGTGATGAGATGCTGCTGCATGATAAGTTCATTGCGCTTATCGAAACTCATGCCGAGTTGCTAACCCGGAACTGGATCAGGGAAGTTAAAAATAACCCTCTTACACCGGGCTATAAAAGTCTTTCTGATGATGACCTCCACTTCAAGGTATTCGACGTCTACAGGCGCCTGAGTGCCTGGCTCCCGCAGGAGGAAACAGCCTTCAGAGAGATAGCCGAACACTACATGAAACTTGGAAGGGCAAGAGCACACGAAGGCATTAAATTAAGTGAAGTGCTCTATGCCACCTCGCTTTCAAAAGTGGAACTCTGGAAGTATATAAGAAGCCAGGGCATCATTAACGACGCTATCGATATGTACCGTGCCCTCGAATTCTTCAGAAGAATAGATTCGTTCTATGATAAAATGATCTATTTTATTTCAACCGGCTACGAAAGCGCCCATATGGAGGAGCATGAAATCTTCAAGAAAAGCGGCTTCTTCGATAAGGTGGCCGATTCTTTTGCCCACTGGTTTGTTAAAGACATAAAGTAATTTAATTTTTATTTCTATGCAAAGCCGGGTATGTTGAAAACTAACCCGGCTTTTTTTATTTTTTTGTGGAATCATTATATAAGGTATGCCGTCATGAAAAAAGTTACTTTGTTACTGTTTGTCCTTTTCGTATCTACATCCCTCTTCGCACAGCAGTTCTCTGCTGTGGATTCAATAATCGAAAACGCAATCAAAAAGCACATCACCCCGGGTGCTGCAGTCATAGTCGGTACACCCGACAAAATTCTTTACCAGAAAGCCTACGGGCACTTTACTTACGACTCTAATTCCAAAAGCGTGGACCTCCAGTCGATGTTCGATATGGCTTCATGCACAAAGGTATTTGCTACAACTACCTGCATGATGAAGCTCGTCGACGAAGGCAAAATTGACATTGAAAAACCGGTAAAGGACTTCGTCCCCGGTTTTGCTCAGAGCGGCAAAGGGGATGTTAAGGTCAGAAACCTTCTTCTTCACAATAGCGGGCTTCCTGCTTATTATTCACCCAAACAGGGAGAAACACCAAAAGATATCTTTAACAAGATCTTTAGCCTCCAGTTTGCTTATAAGACAGATTCAAACACAGTTTACAGCTGCCTAAACTTCGTAAGCACTATGAGGGTAATCGAGGCAGTTACAGGCATGCCTATGTTTAAGTACTATAAGGAGAACTTTACGGATCCTCTCGGAATGACCCGCACAATGTTTACTCCTTCTGATGAATACAAAAAAGACTGCCTGCCTACAAGCGACACCACACAGGGAATTGTGCACGATCCTTTGGCAAGAGGGCTCCAGGGGCTTTCAGGCAATGCGGGACTCTTCTCAACCCCAGGTGACCTTGCAAAAATTTGCCAGATACTTTTAGGCGACGGAGTCTATCAGGGCAAACGCTATTTCAAGGAAGAAACAGTTAAGAAGTTCACTACCCGCTACTCCGCTGCAAGCTCACGCGCTCTTGGATGGGATACAAAATCTTTAACCGGGTATTCTTCAGCCGGCAAGCTCTTCTCCGGCAGCTCATTCGGGCACACAGGCTACACCGGCACAAGCGCATGGATGGATCCCGAACGCAAGATTTTTGTTATTGTCCTTACAAACAGGGTTTATCCCGACGATAAGGCAAACGTTGGACCTGTACGCTCCAATGTAGCTGACGCAGTTGTTACGGCAATTGAAGGCAGCCCGACGGCGGCCGGAAACTAAAGGTAGTTCTGGGAGGTCAGAATAGAGATGTCAGATAGAGATGTCAGGAACCACTTCCTGACATCTCTTATCCTCCGGAGGAGGATGGATCCTCCCCTAAACATAGAAGCTTAATCTGCTGGTGTTTTACTCCTTTTACTTTCTCCTTATACTGCACTATATTTCGAAACACCATTTTATTAATTTATTACATTTTTAACGTCGAAACGGATATCATATATGAGCGAAAATCATAACCATAATCACAGGCCATCATGGGATACCTATTTCCTGAAGCTTGCAATGCTCGTTTCAGAACGCTCCACCTGCCCCAGAATGCACTGCGGCTGCGTGCTCGTGAGGGATAAGCAGATCCTTTCAACAGGCTATAACGGCTCCATTCCCGGCGGCGAACACTGCGAAGATGCGGGCTGCCTCGTGGTGGATAACCACTGCATACGTACTATCCATGGCGAAATGAACGCCATACTGCAGTGCTCCACGCACGGCATCAGTACAACAGGCGCAACGGCTTATGTTACCAATATGCCGTGCACAAACTGCGCCAAGGCGCTTATTGCGGCCAGGATTAAGGAAATTGTGATTTTTTCCGATTATCATGATACACTTGCAGAAAAGTTTTTTTCAGATGCTGGTGTCAGCATAAGAAGGCTTGAAAAGCCCGATAACTTTATATCATATGACCTTGAAAGCTTTTCTTCGGCAAGAAAAACCGAGAAGAGCAGGTAGAGACCGTATCTCTGCGCAAAACGAAAGAAAATTAACTATATTTTATTATATCTAAACGTATTAGTGTAATGCAGTCTAAAGAGTTACTTAAGAAGTATAATAACCCGAGAAATTTCTTTAACAGGGACTTAAGCTGGGTTGAGTTCAACAGGAGGGTTCTTGAAGAGGCCTTAAACCCCCACCTTCCACTACTGGAAAAGGTAAAGTTTCTTTCCATCTTCAGCTCCAACCTCGATGAATTCTATATGATCAGAATTTCAGGCCTGAAGGAGCAGGTTGAGGCAAAGGTAATTGAACCTACAATAGACGGCCTTACACCCTTACAGCAGCTTAGAAAAATAGAAAAAGAAATTCAGCCGATGCTTAAGACTGCACGCGACCTGTGGCTTAACGAAATTGTGCCATCGCTGAAAAAATATAATATAGTTATTGCCGACATAAACGACCTTTCGCCCAAGGAACAGAAGCTCTTAAACGAGTACTTTAAAAAAGAGATTTACCCGGTTCTGACTCCTCTTGCTTTCGACCCCGGGCGGCCGTTTCCATATATCTCAAACCTGAGCCTGAGCCTTGCCGTGCTTGTAAGAAAGCCTAACGGCGAAAAGGATTTTGCGCGCGTTAAGGTGCCAAGCATTCTGCCGCGCCTCATGCAGATAGATGAAATTATAAATCCCGAGAAAAAAACAAATTCTCACGTTAGTACAAAGTTTATATGGCTGGGCGACCTTATTAAAAACAACCTGCACCTGCTTTTCCCCGGAATGGAAATTCTTGAGGCCCACCGCTTCAGAATTACCAGGGATACCGATATTGAACTCCAGGAGGATGAGGCCGACGACCTCCTGCAGGTAATCGAGGAAAACATACGCCAGAGGAGATTCGGCACAGTTGTGCGCCTTGAGGTTGAATCTACTATGCCCGAGTTTATGCAGGAGACTTTAACGGAAAACCTGCAGATAACAAAAGAAGACGTCCACGTTATTGACGGGCCGCTTGGAATGAGCGACATTATCGCTCTTTATGACCTTCCATTACACAGCCTGAAGGAAAAGCCGCAGTACCCTGTTGTACCCGCGGTCTTTGAGGAAGAGGAAAATATATTTAACCTCATTAAGCAGAAGGATATCCTGATCCATCATCCTTATCACTCATTCAGCCCTGTTATAGATTTCATCAAGGCCGCCTCGCGCGATCCCGAAGTGCTGACTATAAAGCAGACGCTCTACCGCGTGGGGGCCAATTCGCCGGTTGTAAAATGCCTTATTGAGGCTGCCGAAATGGGTAAGCAGGTGGCCGTACTGGTTGAGCTTAAGGCAAGGTTCGATGAGGAAAACAACATTTACTGGGCACGCGAGCTTGAAAAAGTGGGCGTCCATGTTGTCTACGGCCTCGTGGGACTTAAGACCCATGCAAAGATGACGCTTGTTGTCCGTAAGGAATCCGACGGCGTAAAGCGCTACGTTCACCTGGGCACGGGAAACTACAATTCGGTAACAGCAAAGATCTATACCGATCTTGGACTTTTTACTGCAAACGAGGATTTATGCGCCGATGTTTCCGATGTATTTAACTATCTTACGGGATATTCCAGCCAGAAGGATTTCAGAAAGCTTTTCGTTGCCCCCATCAATATGAAAGAGAAATTCCTGCGCCTTATAGGGCGCGAAATTGAAAACGTAAAGGCGGGCGGCAAAGGGCATATTATCTTCAAGCTTAACTCACTTGTAGACCCTATACTTATTTCTGCTTTATATGAGGCCTCAAACTGCGGCGTAAAGGTGGACCTTATCGTCCGCGGCATATGCTGCCTTGTGCCGAATGTGCCGGGATTAAGCGAGAACATAAGGGTTGTAAGCATCGTTGGGCGCTACCTTGAACACAGCAGGGTATATTATTTATACAACAACGGCAGCGAGGAGATCTATTTAAGCAGCGCCGACCTGATGCCCCGTAACCTGTACAGAAGAGTTGAAATAGCCTTCCCTCTGGAAGATGAATCCTTAAGGCAGTACCTGATTAAAACGCTTCTTAACATTTCCCTTAAGGATAATGTTAAAGGTCGCATTTTAATGCCTAATGGCAAGTATATAACACCTGAAGTGCCCGAGGGCGCAAAGAGGATCAATTCCCAGGAATGGCTGATGAATTACTCCGTTAAGGAAAACAGGAAAAAGATCAAGCAGAAGCTCTAAAGAAAGCCTGAAGATATTCTCAGGCTTTGCTTCTTGTGCCCGTAAGAGCCCAGCCGGCCCCGGCGCCTATGTAAGCCCCTATGAATGCCGGAATAAGAGCTATTGTTGTAGCCCAAACGCTCGGCTCTACAGGATAATCGGGATAAAGTCCCCAGAATGGACTGATAAGGTGTGCCGCCAGTATGCTGCTGCCGATAATCAAAGCCGAAAGCCATGCATTCTTAGGCTGGATAAAACCAAGAAAACAGGTGGAAATAATTATAAGAAGCGCCGATGACTGAACTTCTGAAGCTATGATGTCAACAAATCCCGCCATTGCCCCAAGCAAAACTGAAATCAGAACAAAAACAAAGGTACTGTTTCTTAATTTCTCCAGCATCATATTTCACTCCCAAATAAAACATACAATCAAAAATTTACACAGTAACATTACATCATATACATGCTCTCTTAATTTCAATTATCTTTTCAACAAATTAAACTGAATAGTGTTCCCGCGAGTTGCAGGTTTTTCCCAAGGTAAATAATCCCCGCCAAAGATGCATGGTCAAAAATAAATATCCCCATAAGTACTTACTCAATAAAAGATAGTGACCCCGGTCACAATTAAAAAAATCACAGCATCATCTTTTTGAATGTATTATGAATTCGGATAATTTAATTATATAAGCCGCAAAATGGATAACTGGCCGAACGCCGGTATTCATGAGAATAACCCCGTCTGGGGATACTTACAGCCTGACCTTCTGCAGAGAAATGGAAATAAGTCATTCAACGCGCACGTGACCGGAAATAATTTGTCATGATGAAGACACATATAGATGAAACTAAGCAACTTATGAATCACGCGAAGACAACAATTATTATCAGAGGTCAAAATGAAGAAGTTACTCCTTTTTCTGGTGCTATTATTCCTCGCCCAGATTACCATTCAGGCAGCTACACTTACCATCACAAAGACAGGAAACGGAACAGGTCAGGTGATTGTAAACGACATTACTTATGACCTTCCTTATTCCGGAACATTTGATAACAATGTAAACGTAACCTTACAAGCTGTTCCGACACCGGGGGCCAGCACTTTTGCAGGCTGGTTTGGCGATCTCTCAGGCAGCACCAATCCAATCACATTCAAACTGAGTGGAAATAAGAGTGTAATGGCTTCATTTACTCTTATTTCTAGGACGCTTAAGATTACTAAGGCAGGAACGGAATCGGGGCAGGTGAAAGTAAATAGTACTCTTTTCTCCCTGCCCTACACGGGAACTTTTTATCATAATACAGTCGTAACTCTTGAGGCGTTTCCTGCTTCCGGAACAAATACCTTTACCGGCTGGGGAGGTGACCTCTCGGGCACAACTAGTCCCACAACCATCACGATGAATGGCAATAAAAATATAACAGCTGAATTTACTCCACTAAGGAGCATCACAATAACAAAACTTGGAACCGGTGCAGGACAGGTAAAGGTGAACAGCACTATCTATGACCTTCCTTACACAGGGTCTTTTGTAATCAACACAGTTCTGAATCTGGAAGCTGTCCCTGATGCTGCTACCAGCAGTTTTACCGGCTGGAGCGGCGACTTATCAGGTACCACAAATCCAACCAGCATTACATTGAGTAGTAATAAAAATATTAAAGCAGGAATTGACCTTCTACAGAGAACACTCACGATCAGCCAGAGCACGGGCACGGGTTCAGGAACTGTGAAGGTAAACGGGACCGGGGTCTCAACCTTTCCCTTCGTACAGTCATATCCCCATGGGACATCAGTAAACATAGAGGCAGTGCCTGATGGTGCAGCAAGCAGCTTAACCGGGTGGTCAGGTGACCTTGCAGGCTCACCAGCCTCAACATCGGTAACCATGAACGGGGATAAAACAACATCGGCAGAGTTTACACTCCTTCAAAGGACACTAACAATTCAACAGACAGGTACAGGCACCGGATATATATATGTCATGGGTGTAAAAGTGACTGTTCCTTATTCAGGGAAATTCAATGCCGGTCAGACTATTACGGTTCAAGCCGCACCTGAAGCCTCATCGACTAGTTTTACAGGCTGGAGCGGAGCTGTTACGAGTACTTCCAGTTCTATTAACATTACCATGGATAATGACAAGGCTCTCTCGGCCGACTTTACTCTCATACCCAGAACACTTTCTATTTCAAAAACTGGCACAGGCTCGGGACAGGTAAAGGTAAACGGCACTCTCCACACCCTGCCCTATGAAGGATCTTTTGCCCATAATACGGTAGTGAACCTGGAGGCGGTGCCTGATGCCGCTACAAGCAGCTTTACCGGATGGAGCGGGGCCTCAACAGGAACTGCCAATCCGCTAAATATTACAATGGATGGTGATAAGAGCCTTAGAGCAGAGTTTACTCTTCTTAACCGTCAGTTAATGGTCCTTGAAAATACGGGTACCGGATCGGGAGCAATAAAAGTAGATGACACAGTAAGAACACTTCCTTACCAGCATTTTTACTCCCACGGTAAAGTAGTCAAGCTGGAGGCTGTTGCAGACCCATCATCCAGCAGCTTTACTGGATGGAATGGAGCCCTGTCGGGGACGACAAATCCGGCAGCTATTACTATGGATGGAGATAAGAGCGTAGGTGCTGAATTCACCCTCCTTCAAAGGACACTTGCAATCACTAAGCTGGGTGCAGGGTCAGGGCAGGTTAAGGTAAATGGTTCTCTTTACTCTCTGCCATATACAGGATCTTTTGCGCATAATACAGTAGTAAACCTGGAGGCGGCGCCTGATGCCTCAACAAGCAGCTTTACTGCCTGGGGAGGGGGTCTCTCAGGTTCAACAAACCCAACAACCATCACTATGAACGGCAGCAAGAGCGTAACAGCTGAGTTTTCACTTCTTAGCCGTCAGCTTATGGTGCTTGAGAATACTGGTGGCGGATCAGGAGAGGTGAAGGTGAATGATACCGTTAGGGTACTTCCTTACGAGCATTATTTCTCTCATGGCACTGTGGTAAAACTGCAGGCAGTGGCAGACCCGTTATCCAGCAGCTTTACAGGATGGAGCGGAGCTATTACGGGTACAACAAATCCCGTAACTCTTACTATGGACGGGGACAAGAGCCTTAGCGCAGCTTTCACACTTCTTCAGAGGACACTTACAATTACAAAGACGGGAACAGGCGCTGGACGGGTGAAGGTGAACGGCACCCTTTACGACCTGCCATACACGGGATCATTTGCACATAACACGGTTGTAAATCTGGAAGCCGCTCCGGATGCAGCAACCAGCAGCTTTGCAGCATGGGGAGGCGCCCTCTCCGGAACCGGCAATACTGCCAGTATCGCTATGAATAGTGATAAGAATGTGACAACGGGCTTCACTCTTCTAAGCAGAAGCCTCATGGTCCTTGAGAATACCGGTACCGGATCAGGAGCGGTCAAAGTAAATGATACATTACGCATACTGCCTTACTCAGCGTCATATCCGCACGGGAGCGTAGTAAAGCTTGAAGCTGTTGCAGACGGATCTACAAGCAGCTTTACAGCCTGGAGCGGAAGCATTACAGGCACAACTAACCCTGTGAATATTACTATGGATCAGGACAAGAGCTTAAGGGCGGAATTTACATTACTTAACCGCAAGCTCATGGTAATTGAGAATACAGGAACCGGCACTGGAGAAATAAGAGTAGATGATACGGTAAGAACTCTTCCTTACCAGCATTTTTACCCTCACGGCAAAGTAGTAAAACTGCAGGCTGTGGCAGACCCATCTTCAAGCAGCTTTACGGGATGGAATGGAGCCCTGACAGGGACAACAAATCCGGCAGCTATTACTATGGACGGGGATAAGAGCGTAAGTGCTGAATTTACTCTCCTTCAGAGGACACTTTCGATTTCAAAAACGGGGACGGGCTCCGGCCAGGTCAAAGTTAACGGTACTACTTACACTTTGCCGTATGAAGGATCTTTTGCCCATAATGTGGTCGTAAGTCTGGAGGCTGTGCCTGAGGCATCAACCAGCAGCTTCACTGTCTGGGGAGGAGCCCTTTCGGGTACTGCTAATCCGGGCAGCATCAAAATGAATGGCAATATGAATGCGACAGTTGAGTTCAGCCTCATTAACAGAAGTCTTATGGTTCTCGAGAATACAGGGACAGGTTCGGGAGAAATTAAAGTAAACGATACCGTCAGGACACTTCCATACTCAGCTTCATATTCTCACGGGACTGTGGTTAAGCTTGAGGCAGTGCCTGAAGCCGCAACAAGCAGCTTTACAGGCTGGGGCGGGGACCTCTCTGGTACGAATAATCCTGTAAACCTTACTATGAACTCAAACAAGACTGTCAATGCTGCATTCACACTCCTCAAGCGCAGCCTTGTAGTAATAGAAAGCACGGGTACAGGTTCAGGCCAGGTTAAGGTAAATGATACCTTAAGAACCCTGCCATACTCGGCTTCATATCCGCATGGAACAATAGTTAAACTTGAGGCCTCAGCGGATGCATCCACCAGCAGCTTTACGGGATGGGAGGGCGACCTTTCAGGCGCAGCTAATCCAGTCAGTATAACGATGAATTCAGATAAGACTCTGAGGGCCGGATTTACTCTTCTTGGCAGGAGCCTAATGGTCTTAAAGAGCACCGGTACCGGATCGGGTCTGGTTAAGGTGAACGACACAGTAAGAACCCTTCCTTACACAGCATCCTTCAGCCATGGATCTGTAGTTAAGCTTGAGGCTGTTCCGGATGCTGCCACAAGCTGTTTTACTGGTTGGGGAGGCGGCCTTACAGGCAGTGTAAACCCTGTTAATATAACCATGACCTCCGATGTCAGTGTAAGCGCCGGCTTTACACTTCTAAAGCGCAGCCTGATGGTTCTTGAAAGTACCGGGACAGGATCCGGTGAGATTAAGGTAAACGACACACTGAGAGTTCTCCCATTCTCAGTTTCATGCCCTCACGGAAGCGTAGTCAGGCTCGAAGCAGTACCGGGTGCAAAGAGTGCCTTCACGGGCTGGAGCGGAGCTGCCGCGGGAACAGGCAATCCTGTAAACTTTACTATGGATCAGGATAAAAATGTGAAAGCTGAGTTTATGCTTAATCAGTTTACACTTAAAATCCATCCAACCGGCTCCGGTTCAGGGCGTGTTATGGTAAACGGCGCAGCAGTCCAGCTTCCATTCGAAAAAGTATATATCACCGGTACTGAAGTTACTGTAAACGTAATTCCTTTCCAGGGAAGCGTCTTTGACGGCTGGAGCGGAAGTATTAAGGGAAAGGATAATCCTCTTAGTATTAAAGTTGACTCAAATATGTCGCTGACTGCCTCATTCAGTATCATTCAGTATAAGCTCACAATCATCTCAAAAGGTTTAGGCACAGGACAGGTAAGGGTAAATGAAGAGCTGAAGACGCTTCCGTATGAGGGACAGTTCGATATCAATGAAGTTGTAAAGCTTCAGGCTGTCCCATCAGAAGGAAATGTCTTTGTCTCCTGGGGCGGGGATCTTGCAGGCACTTGCAGTAACCCTGCGATGATAAAGATGACTTCAGGCAGGAATGTAACTGTTGAGTTTAATTCCGTTCCTATTGCCCCTGTTCTCATTAGCCCTGTCGATCAGTGCGGGCCTGCAGCAATAAATCCTGTATTGAAATGGCAGGCAGTCCGGAATGTAACAAACTATAACGTTCAGGTCTCCACGGATAGATGTTTCAAGATACTTGTTATAGATGAAACCGTAACAGCCGCCTGCAAACAGGTGGGACCCTTGGGCTACAACACGTGCTACTACTGGAGAGTAAGAGCCGGTAACTGTGCTGGATTCGGCAAGTTCTCTGATGCAGCCGCCTTTAAGACAGAGAAGCAGCCCGTTAAGGCTCCCTGCAATCTCATAGCTAAAGCTGAATACGGAAAGGTAAGGCTCTTCTGGAGCGACAGCTCTGATAATGAAAGCGGATTCTTTATTTTCAGGAAAGAAGGCGACCTGAATTCTACGGGCATTTATGACCTGCTGGGGAAAGTGGACCGTAACAATACGGTATTTGTGGATTCAACAATAAAGGTAAATATAACCTACACATACAAAGTAAGCGCATTTACAGCAGATTCAGTTGTAAGCTTCAGTAATGAATTCACAATAACAAATACACTCTCGGCCGTAGAAGCCGGCTTGCTTATTCCTTCAGACTACAAGCTCTTCCAGAACTATCCAAATCCATTTAATCCGAGTACAGTAATTAAGTATTACCTGAAAAGTGACTCTCGCGTAAAACTTACAATATTCAACTCGCTTGGAAAGGAAGTCGCGGTTCTGGTAAATGAGTTCAGGCATTCAGGTATGAACACCGTGACATTCAACGCTCAGGACATTTCAGCGGGTGTTTATCTCTACAGGATTGAGACTCTGGAAGAAAGCGGAAAGAGATTTATGGATGTGAAGAAACTCCTTCTCATGAAATGAGTCATGTTCTGCACTCCTCCTGGTATACATAAAAAAGGCCGGCTCCAATTGGAACCGGCCTTTTAAAAATGAATTATAATAATTTCAGCTCATCTCAAGCATCTTGTCAATTGGATTTAAGGCTCTAAGCCTCAGAGACTCTTCCATCTCTATCCTGGGATTTAAGTTCTTCATGCAGAGATAAAGCTTTTCCATCGTGTTTTTCTTCATATGCGGACAGTTGTTGCACGAGCAGGAATTTTCTTCTCCCGGGGCCGGAATGTATTCTTTGCCCGGAGCAGCCTTCTCCATCTGATGTATTATACCGGGCTCTGTTGCTATGATGAATGTTTTGGCTTCATCTTCCTGCACAAACTTAAGCAATTTGCTCGTTGAGCCTATGTAATCGGCATGACGCAGTATTACGTCCTCACATTCCGGATGCGCAATTACTTTGGCTTTGGGATGCCTTACCTTAAGATCAATTATCTTTCTTTCACTGAAGGTTTCGTGCACTATGCAGCTGCCGTCCCATAGGAGCATGTTGCGCCCGGTCTTCTTTGCAAGATAACGCCCAAGGTTCTTGTCGGGCGAAAACAATATCGGCTTGTCTTCCGGAATCTGCCTTATTATCTTTTCAGCGTTGCTCGAGGTGCAGATAATGTCGCTTAAAGCCTTGACCTCGGCCGTGCAGTTTATATATGTAATTGCCACGTGATCCGGATGCTCTTCACGGAATTTTCTGAACTTCTCCGCCGGACAGCTTTCTGCAAGCGAACACCCGGCTTCCAGGTCAGGCAGCAGTACAAGTTTCTCAGGATTTAATATCTTTGCCGTCTCTGCCATAAAATGCACACCCGCAAAAACAATTACGTCGGCTTTGGTCTCTTTTGCCCTTCTTGCCAGCTCCAGACTGTCGCCAATGTAATCTGCCATGTCCTGAATTTCCGACTCCTGATAATAATGCGCCAGAATAACCGCATTTAACTCTTTTTTAAGTTTTATGATCTCACTTTCAAGATCTATTGTCAGACCTAATCCCTGATCGGCCATGTAAAACCCTTTTTATATTATTTTTTAATAGCATACGAAATTAACGAAAATTTTTTTATAGGACACTACCATATTTAGTATAAATAAAATTTTTATGCCTGAATCGTTTTCCAAGGTTCGGGAATCATAGAAAACCCATTTTCTTAAAATCGGAATTATGAGTATTCCTTCATCTACTTTCCTATACGAAAAACGTACTCCCATTATGGCACAAGCTTTGTTATATGTTAGATACTGCTGTGAAGCAGTGGAAGAATAAACATAGTTTCTCATCCCTCCTTTAAATGACAAACTATCTGCCGTGGTTGTGCCCTCTTCCACGGCAGTTCTTTTTTTAAACAGTTCCAAAGCCTCTAAATAAGATAAAAATGCTCTTTTATGCGATTTTGTTCGAAATCCCGGATTTATTTCAATATTCCGAAAAGTTTATAGGGCTAAAATAATATTAATGCCATAAGGAATAATTGAAAGAAAAAGTTCCTTTCCCGGGGCTAATATTAGCCAGGGTGCTATTATTGTACGCCATTTGTCTTAAAGCCTTTCATGCTTCAGGAGATATTATTATCTTTTATAATATTGAATTTTTATCGAAAGGTGCCGCAACTAAAGATGGAAAGCTATATAACGCTGAAGGTAACTGACGTTATCCAGGAAACTGATGAGGCAAAGACATTCATCTTCCGTGAGCAATCGGGAAATGTGATAAATTTTATTCCCGGGCAGTTTCTAACCCTCTGCTTTTTGTTTAATGGCGAGGAGATCCGCCGCAGTTATTCAATTTCAACTTCAATTGCAGAAGAGCCCCATATAGGTATTACAATTAAAAAAACTCTGGAAGGGCACGCTACAAATTATTTTGTGGATAATATTAAGGTAGGCGACACTCTTAAAGCATTTCCGCCCCTTGGACGCTTTGTAGTTGAAGTGTCCCCTGAGAAAAAACATGAGCTCGTTCTTGTAGGAGCCGGAAGCGGCATTTCACCTCTTATGTCCATTCTAAAATCAACGCTCATTACCGAATCAGAAAGCAGGGTTACACTATTCTACGGCAACCGGAATGTTAACTCGATCATATTCAGAAAAGATCTTGAATACCTGGAACGGTTTTATGCCGGAAGGCTTAAGGTCATCCACGTCTTAAGCCAGCCTGATAGTGAATGGCTTGGCCGGAAGGGGAGAATTACAAAGGAGCTCTTCCTCGGGCTTCTGAAGGAACATAACCCATCAAATGAGGCCCACTTTTATATATGCGGTCCCAACGGAATGATAATCAGCGTCCTCAGCGCCCTGGCACAGGAAAATATCGATCCCAAAAGAACACACACCGAGTACTTTTCGGTAAGCATACAGGAAAACGAGGACGTGCCGGATGAGGAGATAAAACCAAGAAAGGTGACAATTATTTTCCAGGGCAAAGAGCACATTATTACCGTAAACCCGGGGGATAGTATTCTGGATGCCGCACTGGAACAGGGACTTGAACTGCCAAATTCCTGCCGCGTGGGGCAGTGCTCAAGCTGCCGAGCAAAGATGATTTCGGGAAAGGTTAACCTGGTAGACCAGACCGCCCTTACAGAAGAAGAGATAAAGCAAAGCTACTGCCTTACCTGCGTGGGGTTCCCGTTAAGCGATGACATCGTAATAGATTACGACGCCACCGCTCCTTTTGACTGATTTTTATTTTTCCGTGCCGGATGCTTTATAAATTATGTCCCCGTCAAAGATTGTCATATCAACTTTAACGTCTTTAATTTTTGCCGGGTCAACCGAGAGAATGTCTTCACTTAAGACCACCAGGTCTGCTAGTTTTCCAGCCTCAATTGAGCCTTTTATATCCTCCTCAAACGATGCATAGGCGTTGTTAATGGTGTAGCACTTAATTGCCTCTTCAACTGAAATCTTTTCTTCCGGAATCCATCCTTCGGGATGCTTTCCGTCAAGAGTGCTTCTTGTAACGGCAGCATAAATTCCCATTATGGGATCCAGGGGAGCTACACTCCAGTCGCTGCCAAAACATACCTTTACGCCATTATTAATGAAAGAACTGAAGGGATAGGTGTTCCTTAGCCTTTCTTTGCCTATTCTTTTCTCAGCCCAGCACCCGTCATCAATTAAGTGATAAGGCTGCACTGAGGCAATAACGTTCATCTCCTTAAAGCGCTTTACGTCCTCGGGCCTTACGTGCTGTGCGTGCTCAATCCTGAAACGCCTGTCCCATTTGGGATTAGCCTTTACAACTTCCTCAAAAATGTCAAGTATAAGGCTGTTTGCCTTGTCGCCTATTGCATGGATTGAGAGCTGAAGGCCTGCCTTGTCCGACTTAAGGGCCCAGCTTTTAAGCCTTCCGTCAGTTACATAGTCCATCGCAAGCCCGGTCGTGGAAGTGTCCTGGGCGTATGGCTCAAAGAAAAGCGCCGTTGAACTTCCAAGAGAGCCGTCGGCAAAAGCCTTCAGAGAGCCGATCTTAAGCTTTTCACTGCCGAAATTATATCTTATTCCTGAACCAATCAGGTTGTCGCAGTCTGCAATCGGAAGCCTGGTATAAATGCGGCAGGTAAGGCTGCCTTCTTTTTCAAACTTCTGGTATGTCTTAAGGTCATTGGAGTAAGTTATATCCTGGACGGAGGTAAACCCGTTTTTCTTTGCTTCATTTAGTGCTGCTTTCAGCGCCCTGTCATACTCTTCTTCTCCCGGTTCCGGAATAACGGCAAACACAAGGCTCATTGCGTTGTCTTTTAATATCCCTGTGGGTTCACCCGTAGCCTTGTCTTTTACAATCAGACCTCCCTCGGGGCTTGGCGTGTCCTTTGTAATTCCGGCTAGCTTTAATGCGTATGAGTTTGCAAGGGCCATATGGCCGTCAAAGCGGCTGACAAGAACGGGTGTATTGGGCGTAAAACTGTCTATCCATTCTTTTACCGGCAGGTCATTTTTCTCCCATGCCTCATGATCCCAGTCGCCGCCTGTAACCCATCTTCCGCCGTTGGTGGAAACGTAATCCTTAAGCATGGTCTTAAACTGATCGGTTGACTTAGCATGCCTTAAATCGACCCCAAGCTTGTAGAAGCCGCCGCTAATAAAATGCACGTGGTTATCAATAAAGCCCGGCAGCATTAGTTTTCCTTTAAGGTCAATTACTTCGGTTTCCGGCGTAATGAAATGCTTTGCCTCTTCTGTAGAACCTGCAAAAAAGATTCTGTTGTTGCGCGTAATTACAGCCTCTGCATAAGGCTGCTTTTCATTAACGGTGTAAACTTTGCCGTTAATGAAGGCTTTTTGCTGCTGTTGTGCTATGTCGGATGTCTGCATGATAATTAGGAATAATAGTGTTAAACAATATAGAAGCTTCATATATATCCCGAACTTGTTGTAAGTTCTGAACATAATGTGCAGCAGTGAAAACTGTGAGCGTCCTTAATTTCAGTGCTGCTCTAGGTCCTGGGTTTCCTTATCCTTCCTGGCCATCAGGACCTCTTTCCTTTTTTCAACCCTTTCTTTAATCGTGGGCATGTATTTATCCATCAGTGCCTGAATTTCATTATCCGTCACATTTATGGCATCCGGGTTTTCAAGCAGATTTTTCCAGGGTTTTCTTTTGCCGAAGCGGTATTCGTCAAAAACAATAATCGGCGTTCCGTAGGCCTCAACTTTCCCTTCATCTGAAAGTATCCACTGTTCGGCCCAGTAGTAAAGCCACTTGGCGTCAGCTTCAAGAAGCCTTACGCATGCGTGGCTTGCAGGATAGCCCGGCATCGAGAACTGGTGCAGGGCAACGCCTTCCCTGTTCTGAAAATTAAAGTAGTAGGGAAGTATCCATGAGCTGTCAATTGTGCTGGTGGTCTTTCTCGATTTCCAGTTTGCGCTGAAAAGCCCTTCGGGCGTAGGTTTGGCTTTCCTTCCCGTGCTCGTGGGGCCCCATTTTACAAGTACGCCGTTTTCATAGGCCGCAAAAGCCTGTATGCGTCTTGATATAAGTAAAAGCTTTGGAACCTCGCGTGCCTGTTCAATTACGTAAGGATAGGGGCAGTAGGATAAAAGATTTGCCAAAGTGTCGGGCACAACAAGCGTATCTGCGCGCCTGATGCTTGCCTCATCCAGGCGGTTTAAGGCAAGTATAAGCTTTGCGCCCTCAGATCCATAAATTGAATCCAGTTTTGAAAGAGGGGCACGTCCTTTTACAAGGTAGGGAACATAATGTATAGCCCTGTCCATTCTGTATCTTAAGACGGTATCCTTCAGTGCTGCATTATCTGTGGCTTGATAGTCGTGTGCGGCTTCTTTGCCTGAGGTTTCTCTATCCTGATCCTCAGGCCTTTCAGAAGTCTTGCTGCCTGCATGGCCTGAATTTTCCAGGCAGTTAAA
Organism: Ignavibacteria bacterium; assembly: GCA_025612375.1. Lineage (NCBI taxonomy): Bacteria > Pseudomonadati > Ignavibacteriota > Ignavibacteria > Ignavibacteria bacterium. The sequence goes on along the minus strand of JAAXKN010000041.1, from coordinate 13,195 downwards.
GTTTATGGCGGCAATAACTAATAGCAGAATTCCACATAAAAAATGGAGTATAACGCGGCTTTTAAGCTTACGAGCTTTCATAAGTTCCCTGGTATTAAAATATAACCTTTAGGCACTCCTGAAAAAAAAAGCGTATGGGTGCTATTCTTTTTCAAAATCTATTAATTACCGAAAAAGACGAGACAAATTAAAAATTAAAAATCAAAAAAGATATAGCACTATTTGGGGAATTTAAAGAATTCCCCTGGCCTTAAAATCCTCAACAAGCTGGCCGTAAGAAGTAAACTGAACCGCATCCCAGCCCATTTTCTTAGCACCCTCCACATATTCTAATACATCGTCAACAAAAATATGTTCCTCCGCGGGTACCTGCGTAAAAGCTTCAACCGCCTTATATATCTCAGGCTCCGGCTTTACAGCTTTAACCTCGTGCGACAAGATAAGCTTGTCAAAATGCTTCAGGAACTCGTATTGTTTATATCCGTACTGCCTGTGTATGTCGTTTGTGTTTGAAAGAAGAACCACCTTGTATTTCTTCTTTAATTCAGGAATAAGAGCGACAACGTCATTGTTCAGCCTGAAAATTTCCGAATAATACCTGCAGAAGGTCTCGCGGTCAAGGCTGCCGTTGCAGCTTTTGAGCATTATTTCTATAAACTCATCGTTTGTCAGTTTCCCGCGTTCAAACTGCCTGTGAATATGATAATTTGCCTTATAATGATCCATGAACTTTTTGCCTAAACCTTCCTCAACTAAATCGAGCCTTTTCATCATTATACTGTAATCGAAAGGAATGAGCACATTGCCGAGATCAAAAACTATAACCGAATATTTCCTGTTTCCCATTAGTTAATGTAATATTTTTGAAAAATTTTATTTCTGCACTTCAAATATACTATCTTTTAAGTTATTATTTACTTTTAATGAAGTTACCTGCATTTCCATCTGCTGGCTTCCCAGGGTCTGCTTAAGGCGGAATGGGTACTTTACCCCTTCAACGTCCCTGTAGTCGCTGAAATCTACGGTCTGCGTCGCCTGTCCCATGGGTGCCTGAATTGGTTTTATCTGCCTTAGCTTAAGTCCTGAGGTGACGTCATAATATTCGGTCCACTTTTTCCCCGTGCCTGCCTGGAGCTCAATCCTGTAGGCGTCTTTCCCCTCAACTTTTTCAATTCCTGAGAGCTTTGAAGTAATGCCGTATTTCCCGGGATTTAATAGAAGGTTAAGCGTTGCTTCCTGCCTTAAGTCGTCCAGGTTTTGTCCCGTGATCTCTTTTTTCCCGGCAGGAGTTACGCTAAAACCTTTTTTCCCATCAAAAATAATTGACTGCGTCATGCTGCCGGCCTTTATCTCCTGAAGGAGCTTATCGGGCTGCTTCTGGTAAATTGTAATGTTGACTTCAACGCCCTGGACTTTGCCGGTCATTTCAGTCGTTCTGTCCTGTACCTTAAGGAGATTATCTTTTCCCCCTATCTGTGCTATGTAGTTATCCAGCACCGTGCGGGCAGAAACTCCTTCAGGAAGCTTTTTAGCCGTTGTATCCAGCTCCTGTGCGTAAACGTCGTATGAAGTAACCTTACCCGAAGGGCTGAACCTTTTCAGCTTGCCTGCAATCTCCTGGGCGTTACCCACTGCAATGATATATGCATTTTCAGGGTGTATGTACTTATTCGACATATCGAATACATCCTGTGCTGAGACCGCCTGCACATTCTTGAGATAGTTTTTATAGTAATCCCTGGGGAGGTTGTATTTTGCAATATTAATTGCAAAGCTGGCAATAGTTGAGGGCTTTTCAAGCGCAATTGCAAAATTACCGCTTAAATAGTTCTTTGCTGTCTGAAGCTCTTTTTCATCGGGCTTTTCCTGCCTCATTTTTCTCATTTCATTTAGTATTTCGTAAACGGCGCTGTCTGTTACGGCGCTTTTTACTTCGGTATAGGCCGTGAAATTTCCGGCCAGCTTGTCACTTGAGAGCCTGGAATAGGCGCCGTAAGTATATGCATGAGCCTCCCTCAGGTTCTTAAAAAGCCTGAACTCACCTCCGCCTAAAATTGTATTTGCCAGCCCCGCCTTTATGGCATCGGGGCCGCCTACTTTCAGATCGATTGGGTATCCTATTCTTATTGTTGACTGCACGGAGTTCGGGCGGTCTGAAACTGCAACAACGTTATTTGAAGGAGCTTTCGGCACCGGATAGGTAAAATGTTTTACTTCACCTTTCTGCCACTGGCCGAAGTATTTTTCTATAACGGGCTCAATTTCTTTTTTTGTCACATCACCCACAACTGCAAGATAGGCTATGTTAGGCTTAAAGAAAGAATTATAATAATTCCTGCACATCTGAAGCGTTACTTTTCCTACGGATTCTTCAGTCTCAAATTCTGAATAAGGGTGATCTTTCCCGTAATAGAGCTTCTGTTCAATGCGCCCTGCAATTGTCTCCGGCTCATCCTTTGATGAGGCAAGTTCGGAAAGCGCCTGTTTTTTTATTTTATCCAGCTCCTCCTGCTTAAACAAGGGATTTATAACTATGTCCGACATAATATCCAGGAGCTGGTTCATGTGGCTTGTAAGCGTTGAGGCTGAAACACCGGTGGACGAAGTTGAAAGTGAGGCCCCGATGAAATCTATCGCCTCGTCTATCTCGTCTTTAGTCTTTGTTTTCGTCCCTGTTCTTAATAGGTCCCCTGCCATGGCAACGTATCCTGCGCTGTCGCCTTCAAGTATAGGATCGCGGTCAACTACAAGAGAGAAGGATACAACGGGAAGCTTGTGGTTTTCCACGACAAAAACCTTAAGCCCGTTTTTAAGCTCAAAGCTCTCATAATCCGAAAGCTTTATCTCAGGCGCGGGTCCCGGAGGGGGCGATGTGCGCCTGTCAAGCTGCGGAAAAAGGGGAGACGATGTTAAGAAAAGTAAAAGGAATACAACTGATGCTTTTTTCATTTTATTTTCCCTCCCCATTTGATTCTAACGGCTTCGGCAGGTAATAAAGCAGCGTCTCATTGTTTTTCGTCAGGTACTTATCTGCCACTCTTTTTATGTCTTCACGTGTTACTTTCATATAGCGCTCGAGTTCTGTATTTATGAGGTCTGTGTTCCCTTTGTAGAACAGGTAATAGTCTGCAAGGCTCGTTGCAATTCCAAGGTCCGTGTTCTTACTCTTTACAAAATCGTCTTCAACCTGATTCCTAAGCTTCTGGAACTCATGCTCACTTATCAGCTCATTCTGGACCTTCGTTATTTCCCTGTCAATCGAGCTGTCCAGGTCCTTAACGTTTACATTCATATTTGAAATGGAATAAACTAAGAACAATCCCGGGTCCTCAAGTGAAAAGGGGAATGAGCCGGTATAAAGCGCCTTCTGCTCTTTGTCCACAAGCTCTTTATAGAAACGTGAACTCTGTCCCGAGGAAAGGAGCGTTGTAAGCATGTCTATTGCATAGTAGTCGTCTGTTCCCTGTGCCGGAATGTGGAAGGCCTTCACAACTGCCGGGAGCTGTATGTTGTCATAAACCGTATCAGCCGCCTCTTTTTTCTGCTCCGGTTCCACTGCACTGGGGCGGTAAATGGGTTTTGTCCCTTTTGGTATCTCTGCAAAATATTTCTTTACCAGGTCTTTCATTTTATCAATGCTGAAGTCCCCTGCAATAGACAAGACTGCATTGTTCGGCACATAGAACGTTTTATAAAAATCCCTGAATTCGGCCAGAGTCGCCTGATCGATATACTGAACCGATCCTATTGGCACCCATTTGTAAGGGTGAACCTTATATGCATGGGCAAATGTCTGTTCCATAATGGATCCGTAGGGACGGTTTTCAAGGCGCTCTTTTCTTTCCTCCTTAACAACGCCTCTTTGCGTTTCAACTCCCGTGCTGTCAATCTTAAGGTGCAGCATCCGTTCCGATTCCAGCCACAGGCCCAGCTCAATCTGGTTTGAAGGGAGCACCTCGTGATAAACCGTCTGGTCAAATGACGTGTATGCGTTTGCGTCCCCGCCGGCGTTCTGAATGTACTGGAAGTATTCGCCCCGCTTTATGTTATCTGAGCCCTCAAACATCAGATGCTCAAAAAAATGCGCAAAGCCCGTGCGGTCGGGCTTCTCATTTTTTGAACCGACGTGATATGTGACGGTTATTGCAACTATCGGTGTCGTGTTATCCTGGTGCAGTATTACGTGCAGGCCGTTATCAAGGTCATACTCCGTAAAATCTATTTTTACTTCCTGTGCCTGTAAAAATGCCGAACAGGAGATAAAAAGCACCGCAATTATGACCAGCCTCTTTATCATATTCCCTCTTTTATTCTGTTAATGAAAAACAAAAAGCTTAAAACTGACTTAATTTAATATACTACATAACTTCCGAAATATTATCCACATCTATAATTTTGGATTTTAAATACGATAATACTGCATAGTTCCCGGAATTTTACAAATGTCTCCTGGAAGCAGTTTTTTATGAAAACTGTTTTTGAAATAAAAGGAGTTCTTTATATTTGTGCAATTGTAATTTGTCTTTTACTTTAATTTGAAGCTGGTGAAATGGATAATATAAATTTTCAAACCGCTGACAGGGCATCCAAAAGAATTCAGACTGAAAAGCTCCTGGGCAATATTAAAAACCTGCCGCTCATTCCTAAAATGATGTTTGAAGTTACAAAGTTCCTGCAGTCGCCTGCGCCAACAACCAGCGGCCTGGCAAGGCTTATAGGTAAGGACCAGGGGCTGACAGCCAAGATACTCTCAGTGGCAAATTCTCCACTCTACGGGCTTCAGAGAAAAGTTACCTCACTGGAATTCGCAATTATTGTGCTCGGTTATAAGGAAATTCAGGATATCGTCTCAGCTCTTTCACTGGCTGAATCCATTAGATCCTCCACAGACAAGTGTTTTAACCACGAGGAGTTCTGGCTCCATTCTATGGTGGTAGGTTCTGCCGCCAAGGGAATTTCACAGAACCTCGGGCATATGGATCTTGGAAGCGACGCCTTTGTTGCCGGAATGCTGCATGAGCTTGGAATACAGCTTATGCACAAGTACATGCACGCTCAGTTTGAAGAGATATTCCGAAGGGTTTCTACTGAAGGGGAGTCATTTCACACAGCAGAGCTCGATACGCTCGGCCTGACACACCAGGATATGGGAAAATTCCTGGCTGAAAAGTGGAACCTGCCCGTTGTCCTGTGCGAAACACTTAATCACCACCATTCTCCCGGCGAAATAGGCTCAAGAAGCGTCCTTGCATCCGTTGTGCACCTGGCTGACTATATGACACAAAAGCTCCAGATCGCAAACGTTTACTGGGATAAGGATATGGAGCTTGACCCGGCCATAATTGACACTCTTCAGCTGGGATCAATGGAAAACCTTGAGAAATTCATTCTGGAGTACAAGGACCTCTTCGTTGAAACCGTCTTTACAATAAGAATGTAGCTCTAGAAAAACACAAAATGAATTCCTGCACGGAAAACTACTCCCGAGGAGTTCAGCGTTGAAAAGTAGTTGTAGCCTTCATCTTTTTCAAAATTTGCCGAATTCTGCATTATTTCGAATATGAGGTCCGCATTCTTATTCAGATTATACATTATTCCGCCTCCTAGCTGCCAGACGCCTCCGTAATATGTAAGCGTGCTTTCATCAGGCTTTTCCGAATAGCTGCTGTACATACCGTATGAAATATGCGTTACTCCGTAACCTAAACCTGCAACAACATACGGAAACAACTTGCTGTCCTGAAGGGGAAATTCAACCCTTACTTTACCTGTAAGAGGAAGATGCCACGCCGTCCACTCGTTCATCCTCTGGCCCGAGCCGATCTTTACACCCAGCTTCTCACTGGTTGATAAGTAACTCTCATTTGTAATGTCTTTATAATATAAATCGGCCCCTAAGAGGAACGTTACATGCTCGTTGACAATGATTCCGTAATCCATGCCGTACATCACGCCTGTCTTCAGGTCATAGGGCGTATATACACCCAGCTTAAATGAGAAGCTCTTCAGCTGTGCAAACGATAGTACAGGCAGAAATAATAAAAAAAACAAGATCTTATATCGCATCGAACTGCTCCTTTGGTTTACAGGAAGAAGAAAAGCCAAGGATTATGCCAGAAAATTTTTGCGGATTTTGGGGCTTTTCGGGAACTATTTGCCCCCGGTTGTAGTCTTTAGGATACATGATCGTATATCTTTTAATACTAATTGATTAAATTTGTTCCGCTAAGAATATTTGCCCGGAACTATTAATAACCATAAGGAGACAATAAGGGTGCGGAATTTAACAAAAATACTGAATCTTGGTACTCTTTTAATTTTAGGACTGATAATGAGTGCACCAAACGTACACGCGGAAAGCGGCAGTAAACCTTCCAGCTCGAAGGGCCTGGATCTTTCAACAATAGATAAAAAGACCAGCCCGGCAGTGGATTTTTACCAGTATGCAGTGGGTGAATGGATAAAAAATAACCCCATACCCGATGCCTACGGCCGCTGGGGCAGCTTTGAAGTGCTGGCCGAAAGTAACTTTAAGATTTTGAAAAAAATCCTCGAATCCTCTGCGGCCGATAAAAAGGCTCCTCAGGGATCCCTGAAACAGAAAATAGGGGACTTCTACAGCGCAGGTATGGATACCGTAAAAATTGAAAAAGAGGGAACTGAAGCCCTTCAGCCTTACCTGAGGGAAATTGATGCCGTAAGTGACCTCAAAGGCCTCAATGAGGAAATTGCAAAACTCCACTCCTACGGCGTTTCTGCCCTGTTCGATTTCTATGCCGGCGCTGACGCCAAGAACAGCAGCATGGTTATCGCACAGCTGGGACAGTCGGGACTGGGGCTCCCCGACCGCGACTATTACCTCAAGGACGACAGCCGCTCTAAGGAAATAAGGGCTAAATACCCGGAACATATTCAGAAGATGTTCTCCCTTTTAGGCTACAGCCAGGAAGATGCCAAAAAGGCAGCCGAAGCTGTAATGAATATTGAAACTGAGCTTGCCAGGGTTTCAATGGACAGGGTCGAAATGAGAGACCCGAATAAAACATACAATAAAGTTTCAGTTACAGGACTCATCGATATGTCCCCCGAAATTAACTGGAGCCTTTATTTTAAGACACTGGGCTGGAATAAGCCTGAAGACATGAACGTGGCGCAGCCTGAATTCTTCAAAGGCCTTAGCCGGATTGTAAAGGAACATTCTGTAAACGACTGGAAAACTTACCTCAAATGGCACCTTATAAGCCATGCCGCAGGATACCTCAATAACAGTTTTGTTGAAGAAAGCTTCGACTTTGACGGCAAATTCTTAAACGGCCTGAAGGCTATGCAGCCAAGGTGGAAAAGAGTAATGCTGGCAATTGACGGCTATTTTGGCGAGGCTTTAGGACAGCTTTATGTTAAGGAAACCTTCTCACCAAAGGCAAAAGAGCGCGCAACAAAGATCGTCCGCACACTCCTGGATGCCATGGGCGAAAGAATTAAGAATGTGGACTGGATGAGCAGTGAGACAAAAGAGCAGGCATTGAAAAAACTTGCCGCATTCAGCGTTAAGATCGGATACCCTGATAAATGGAAGGATTATTCAAATCTCGAAATAAAGAGGGATTCTTACCTTAAAAATGTCATCCGCGCCTCACAATTTGAACTGCAAAGGCAGCTTGCAAAGATCGGTAAACCGGTCGATAGAACCGAGTGGGAAATGACGCCTCAGACCGTCAACGCCTACTATAACCCTCTTATGAATGAGATCGTATTTCCGGCTGCAATCCTCCAGCCCCCGTTCTACGACGTCAATGCCGATGACGCTGTAAACTACGGCGCTATGGGTGTTGTAATAGGACACGAAGTAACTCACGGCTTTGATGACGAAGGTCGCCAGTTTGACGCCCAGGGCAATATTAAGGAATGGTGGACAAAAGAAGACGGGACTAAATTTAACGACAGGGCAAAGCTTATCGTAGACCAATTCAATAGCTATTTCCCTGTAGATTCCATGCACATTAACGGCGCCCTCACGCAGGGCGAAAATATTGCGGACCTTGGCGGACTTAATGTGGCCTTTACTGCTTTCAAGAAAACCAGTGAATTTAAGATCGGTAAGTCAATTGGCGGCTTTACACCCACCCAGCGCTTCTTCCTTTCCTATGCACAGGTCTGGAAAAATTCAATACGCAGGGAGTCTTTAATGAACCGCATTAAAACAGATCCCCACTCACCGGGGCAGTACAGGGTTATCGGACCTTTAAGCAACATCCCTGAATTCCTGGAAGCATTTAAGGTTAAACCGGGCGATCCGATGTACAGGCCTGAAAATGTAAGGGTGAAAATCTGGTAAGCTTAACTATTGTTTTTCTAAAAGCGGCCTAAAGGCCGCTTTTTTTTTGCCTTTTATAAGTATGGATTATGTTAAATAATAGATTATTACCTGTTCCCTTGCTGCTTTTATGCTAAGTAAACTGGGCTGAAACTATTGATTTCGCTCCTGTAAAATGTTATTTTGGTTTTGTAAGCAAGAATTATTTTTCCAAATCGCTTTTCGGGGTAGTTTTAGTTTCATTTTTCCGGAGGGATGCCCCACATGTAGAAAAGATGTTTATGCAGCACTTTTATTGCTGCCCGGGGTTAGTAATTGCCGCCATGTAAAGACACAGCTGCAGGAAACTGAGTACGGTTTATAATCGGGTAAGTGTCCTCTCCGCAAGAACTCTTTTTAAGGCTGAAATATATCTTTTCCAGGACTTCAGCCGGCTCATTTTTGAAGATTCAATTTATTATTGATTTTTCTGTTTCCGGAATTTATCTTGCTGATACCAAATGCTTTTTTTTGATTTTGTACTTTTTTTAATCACTAATAATTAGCGTGAGGGTTTATCTGCTTTCCGCATTAATTAACCATTAACCAATAAAAAAGAGAAGGCTATGATGAAGAAAGTTCTATTCGTTTTAAATATCCTATTCATTTTCTCAATTTCCGCCTATGCACAGCAGGATACAACAAAAGCAGGACAGCAGAGCATGGATCCTCAGGCGGCAAAGTACTACAACAAAGCGGTTGAGAATATGAAAGCCGGCAATTACCCGGAGGCAATTACCAGCCTGGACTCCAGCCTTCAGGTTGCCAAGGACTATCGTACATACTTCCTGAAAGGTCAGGCTTTATTGAAATCCGGTAACCTCCAGGATGCCAGAACTAATTTCCTTTCCAGTATCGCTATTGACAGTACATACGAACAGTCACTTTATGCCCTGGCAAATGCGGACCTGGCCCTTAAGAACTACGACGAGGCAATTTATTACTACAAAAAAGTTGCCGCCACGACCAGCACCCCAAAAATGAAGTCCGATGCCGAATCTGGAATTGCCTTTGCGCAGCAGAACCAGGCAATTGAATTCTATAACAAGGGAAATGAACTCCAGAAGGCAAATAAGTTCGATGAAGCTGTTAAAAGCTACGACCAGGCTCTCGCAATCGATCCTAAAGACTACAAAAGCTACTATCAGAAGGGTATAGCCCTGTCGAGACAGGATAAAAACGACGATGCAATTAAAGCCTTCAACCAGGCATTGGCTGTAAACGATTCATTAGCCCCGGCCTACATTGCACTCGGCGGAATCATGACATCAAAAAAGGATTATGAAGGCGCCCTTAAGAATTATGAAAAGGCTCTTACTGTTACTAACAACGAAAATCTTAAAACCGGTATTCAGGAAGGTATTACAAGAACTTACCTCGTACTCGGCAACCAGTATATAAAAGACAGGAAGTACGACAAGGCAATTGAAACATTCAAAAAAGCTGCCGATGCCACAAATTCCGATCAGGCTTACCTCGGCCTTGCAAAAGCATATATCGATAGGAAACAGTACAATGATGCACTGACAGCTCTTCAGAATGCCGACAAGAATAAAAAGACTGTTACCGCCGGAGCAATATCTTTCTATACAGGCGTTGTTAACTACGAAAAGGGCGAAAAGGCAAAGGCTCTTGACAGCTTTAAGGCTGCCTCACAGGACGCAACATACAAAAAGGCCAGCCAGTCTTATATTACCCGTATTAACGCTGAAAAAGGTCAGGCCCCGGCTAAAAAGTAAAATATAAGGCTTTCTACTGAACATTAACAAAGAACCCTCTGAAAATGAGGGTTTTTTGTTACCCCATATTTCCCTCCAAAATGGAACAATATCTCCTTCTTCCGGTATAATACCGAAATTATGCCCTTAATATTCCCCAAATTGCCTCGTTAAAAGGGGCAGAATAATTAAGTTATTTTATTATATTTGTGCTGATGCTTATTTTAGTTCTGTGCATGTTTTAATTTCTATGGGCAGCTGGTTATCCAGAGTATTGTTACCGCATTCATACGGGATACCCTGGCTGATCTGCTCCTTCAGAATTGATTCCCCTACAGATTGATTATTGTTTAATTAAAAAGGATGCAAAATGCTTTATAATTCATTGCTGGATCTCTTATCAAAGGGTGGTTATACTGTATTAGTATTAGTGCTCTGCTCTGTTTTATCATTGAAAGTCGTAATTGAAAAGGCCGTCCTCTTAAAGGGAATTACAGATAAGGTTATTGAAGACTTTAAGGCCAAGATCAACGCAAGCCTTCAGGCGGGCGACAAAAAGGAAGCCCTGTTCTACTGCAAGGCTTACAGCTGGAACTGGCTGTTCTTTAACATTAAAACCCCTCTGGCTCCGGTATATAAGTACATTCTTGAACATACCTCTATGCCCGAAGAAATCCTGCTTGAACGCTCTTTTGCCAAACTGGATAAGGAAATAATTAAGGCTGAAAAAGGCCTGGGCATACTCGCAACGCTCGGCAGTATTTCTCCTTTTATCGGTCTGTTCGGTACCGTAATCGGTATCATCAGGTCATTTGAGGCTCTGGCATTAAATGAAGCTTCAGGATACCTGAACGTTATGGCAGGTATTGCAGAAGCACTTGTATCAACAGCGGCAGGTCTATTGGTTGCTGTACCTGCAGTCATGTTCTATAACTACTTCATGAGAAAAATTAAATCCAGCATGCCTACTTTTGAAGAAGCAGTACACGACCTGGTTTATGCTCTCAGGAAAAATGAAAGGGAAGTGAAGAATGCGTCGCTACAAGATAGATGAAAAAGAATTTAATGAAATTAATATAACTCCTTTTACAGACGTCGTTCTGGTACTCCTGCTCATATTTATGATCACGAGCCCCTTCCTTGTAACAGGCGCCTTAAAGGTGAAGCTTCCTGATGCCGTAACAAGTGAATCCACGGGCGAAAAAAGCATGGAGGTTTACTTAAACGACAGGAACGAGATCTACTTCAACAACAAGATGGTCTCCTTGGGAGAGCTTAAGATTGCGGCCGAAACCTCATTTCTCAATATGAGCAATAAAGAGGTTGTAATTAAGGCCGATAAAAATTCACTCCACGGATATTTCGTTCAGGTAATGGACGTCTTGAAAAGGGCGGGAGCAACCAAGTTCCTTATAGCCACATCTAAAAAAGAAGAATAAAATTATCCTAAAAAATAAAAATGCCGCCCGTAATTATTTACAGGCGGCATTTTTTTTTATCCCTGAATTGCCACTGCCTGACTAGCCCCGGCCTGACTAGCCCCGACCTGAATAGCCCTACGGTGACCCCAGTTTCTGGAGATTTTTTAATCTCCATCCGATCATAATTTTATTAAACTTATCAAGACCGGTATACATGGTAATAGGGCCAGCCGGTCTTTCTGATTTTGTACCCTTCCAGCCTCCCATTCTTCCTATGATCCAGGAGACCCATGGGATTGTGCGCTTTATGTAGGGATTCTTCTGGCTTTCTATATGTCCTTCATATTCTTTGTTCAGGACTTCAAGACAATCAAGTTCATCTTTATCGAATGTATTCTCTGCCTTCTGCTGACTCTTGCCACCTCGGGCCAGGATGAGAAGCATTACCTTCATTGCCGAATCGAGTGCCGAGAGTGCAAGTTTCCTCAAAGCTTCTCCTGTCCCGAGCAGGCTGTCCTCACAGTCGAACCCCTTTTTCTTTAATGTGCGGAATAACTGTTCAATGTACCATCTTTTCGTATACCATTCTACTATCTGCATGGCCTTAGAGAAATCTTCAATACTGTGTGTTGTCATAATCCTCCAGAGGACCCTGTGGCCTGCCTCAGGCACTGAGTCATCAGTCTCCCTTGCCTCTATTGCCCGGAGCTTTATTTTGTCCGGATAGCCTCTTCTGTATAAAGCTGCAATGTTGGGCCTTATTATGGTTACCTCTGCAAATCTCAGCTCTATTCTTGCCTGCCTTTTAACCTCCTGATGATATATCAGGTCATTAACGGTAATAGTATATTCACCACTAAGGCTTTGCCCGGAGAGATAGCCAAAGAGTCCTTCGTCGGATTCTTCTATCCACCTGTCATGATTTGAACGACTTATTACGTGAGTCTTTTCATCCGGCACAGTGGCCCAGTATTCATAAAACTCACTCTCACGGTCTGCTATAAATGTCACCATGGAGGCCCTGGAGAACACACTCTTGCTTCTTTCTGCCGAGAGGATCCACTTGTATGTCTCTTTATCCTCTATGTCCCTCTGGGCTCTTTTCTTCCTCTTCGTCTTTCTTTCATCATCCGTACCTGTCTTTATCCACCTGTATATGTAAGAAAACCCAAGAAGGTTTTCATCTTCTGCTCTTATGGCAAGGACGGGGTGCAGGTAAAACCCTATGCTCATGTTTCCTGTGGGTCCTAAGCCCGTCTGAGCTTTTATTCTTCCTGAATACTGCCGGTAGCACATTACCGACGTATCATGAATGGCCAGTATATGGCTGCCCTCAGTTACTCTTTCTTTGCATTCATCCGAGAACTGCCTTACTATTTTATCTTCTGTAAACTTAGGGCTTGCCAAAAGCCTGTAGAACTGCCTCTGCTCACTCCTACTTTTACTGATCTTCCTGATGCTGATGCTTTCATTTTCCTTTATTCTATCCAGCAATAGATCAAAATGCTCACCTATACGCCTGTCCCTGTAATACTGATGTTCCATGTCAAGCCCCCTTATCATACCTTTATTTCAATATATGATTTCAGGGCACTATTTCATCTACAAAAACTAGGGTCACCGTAGGACCTGAATAGCCCCCGACCTGAATAGCCCCCGACCTGAATAGCCCCCGACCTGAATAGCCCCCGACCTGAATAGCC
>JAAXKN010000040.1:10605-38644 GCA_025612375.1 Ignavibacteria bacterium | reverse complement strand
AACTTTTTATTTACCTGCAAAAAATTCAGGGGAACTTGACTTTGCACATTTCCTGCCCGCTACCCCCCGGCCTTTCCTTTTCAGCATTTTTATATTTATATTATTTGGAAATGAAAGAAAGTACAGAGCGTGAAAATACTTATATACTTTGTTTTCTTCTCCACATTGTTTTTTCTATCGGGCTGCGATGGCGGCATTACACCTTCACCCGAAGGCGCCCCAAAGGAAGCAGGCTTCGGTGGCAGCGTTGCCTTTAAGGGCAAGTGGCCTGCTGGCGTAACAAGGACACACATAGTAGCCTTCAGAAACCCGCTTAATTCCGCGGGCGACTTCAACGCACTTAACCTTGCATTTGTAAGCGACAGCATTCCTTTCGGCACAACAGGAATAGTATTCAGCTCGCTTATTAATCCCCAGCTCCCGATCAAATCAGGAGAGTACGCCTATGTAGCAGTTGCACAGTCCAAAACCCCTTCGCTCTCGCTTGACCGCAAGGACTGGTTTGTCTCAGGAGTGTATTATGCAAACGGGGATACAACAAAGCCGGGCAGGCTTGTAATACCTGAGAATACTTTTGTTACAGATATTCATATTACGTGCGACTTTAACCACCCTCCCCCGCAGCCTCCGGGAGGACAATAATGCTCGAGATGTTTAGTGCGGAATACTTAGTGCCGAATGTTTAATGAATAATTTTGAGAGGGTGCTCACTGATGAAATTTTTACCCGTAATTCTTTTCTGCCTTTTCTGCCTTAAAGATACCGTGGCCCAACCGGGGACAATTTACGGCAGGATAACTGATATCAGGGGAGTGTCCCTCACAGGAGCTAACGTCGTCATTTTAGGTACAACCCTGGGAGCCTCAACGGACACTTCCGGAAGGTACAGAATCACGGGGCTTAAGCCCGGGGTCTACCGCATGGAGATTTCCATGATAGGCTACAGGAAAAGTGTTACCGGTGAAGTCGAAATTGGCAGAAGCCCGGTCCAGGTGAACTTCACGCTTGAAGAAACTGCCCTGCAGTCAAAACAGGTTGTTGTAACTGCAGGCAAATACGAGCAGCAGCTCTCGGAACTTCCGGTCAGCGCTTCGGTTTTAAGCTCAACTGACATTACAGACCGCAACGTCGTCTCTCTTGACTATGCCCTGCGCTACGCACCGGGAGTAAATATGAACCTGGACCAGGTCAGCATCCGCGGCTCAAGCGGATACAGCAGGGGCGCGGGCACAAGGGTCCTTGTTGCTATGGACGGCATCCCTCTTTACACGGGAGACACGGGCGAGATCATCTACGAAATTATCCCTGTTACTCAGATAGACCGCGTGGAAATTATTAAGGGCGCCGCAAGCTCACTCTACGGCTCCACCGCAATCGGCGGAGTAATAAATGTAATTACTAAAGACATACAGGATAAGCCCCAGCTCTACATAAAAGGATACTACGGCCTCTATGACCATCCGGCACACAAGGAGTGGGACTGGTCGGGTCAGCGCAGGCCTTATAACGGACTTACATTAACACACTCCAATTCCATCGGCCGACTTGGCTATGTGCTCTCTTTTACCCGCTCGGAAAACCTGGGCTACAGGCAGGACGACTACCACAAAAGGTACACAGGCTTTATAAAAACAGATTATAAATTAACCCCGCTCTCAACACTCACTTTCATGGGCAGCTACCTCAACCAGAGCCGTGGGAACTTCGTCTACTGGAAGGACTCCAGGCATGTTCTTCAGCCCAGGGACATCGACCAGGGACAGAAGGTTAATTCAATCCGCTACATGCTGGCTGCTGTCTATAAGGATGTCCTTAGCCCTGACTTCTTCTTAAAAGTAAGAACCAGCTTTTACAGGACAAACTGGCGCGATGAGACTTCAAGCCACGACACTTCAAAAACAGGAATACTTGAAGGCGAGGTTCAGACAAACTACAGGGTAATTAAAAGCCTTTTTTTAACCTCAGGCGTTGAATCTGCCGCGGGAAAAGTAAACTCAAACCTCTTCGGAACACCAAACTCTTTTAATATCGGGGCCTACCTTCAGGCTGAATACAGGTTTTCCTTCCCCCTTACTCTTACCCTGGGCGCAAGATATGACTTCAGCCGCCTTGATACCTTAAAGGGATTTGATTCTTTTTCCCCAAAGGCAGCGTTAAACTACAGGATGTCTGATGCTACAACTCTCAGGGCGTCGGTGGGTAAAGGCTTCCGCGCTCCTACACTGGCTGAAGCCTTTACAAGCACTGCAGCCGGCGGAATTAAAATAAAACCCAATCCCCTCCTTAAACCCGAGACAAGCCTTTCCATGGAAGCCGGTATAAACCACTCTTTCGGCCTCCTGGTAAACTCTGACCTGGCACTGTTCCAGAACGAGTACTACCACTTCATCGAACCCGGAGTGGACCCCATAGACGGGCTGGTTACTTTCCGTAACCTTACAAGAGCCAGAATTCAGGGGCTTGAAGTAAACCTTACCTTTAACCTCGTACCCGGCAATCTCAGCCTTTTGACAAATTATACCTATCTCTGGGCAAGGGATATTGAACGGAACCTCCCCCTTAAATACCGCCCCCGCCACCAGGCGCAGGCATCTCTTAGTTTTAACGCCGGGAGCTTTGAAATTGGAACAGATTTCAGATACTGGAGTAAAATAGAAGCCCTGGATTTTGAACTCGTGGACCTGGGCGTGGTCCTCGACGGGGATAAACGGGTCCCGGTCTATCTTTTAGATTTCAGAACTGGATATAATTTGTTATCTTTGGGACTGCCGGGAAAGCTATTTTTAAACATTAATAACCTGCTGAATTACAATTATATTGAAATAATCGGCAATCTTTCCCCCATCAGGAACGCATCTTTAAGCCTGGAATTCCTGTTCTGAAAAAAGACCGCTCCTGCTTCAATTATATTTTCAGCAGATTTCATTTTTAAGTAAAAGAAATGTTTGTAGATACACACGCACACTTGTTCTACCCAAATTTCAACGGCGAAGTAGAAGAAGTAATCGAAAGAGCAAAGTCCTCCGGAGTGGATTATATAATCGTCCCCGGAACGGATATTGCAAGTTCTGTTGAAGCCATAAAGCTAGCAGAAAAATACGACTTTATTTATGCCGCTGTCGGCATTCACCCCCACGACACAAAGGAATGGACCGATTCACTCTTAGATGACATTGAAGACCTGGCAAAGCACGACAAGGTTGTTGCCATCGGGGAAATAGGGCTTGATTATTATTACGACTTCTCCCCCAGGGAAAAGCAGATTGATGCCCTCGACAGCCAGATAATCCTGGCTTTGAAGCTGGGGCTTCCGGTTATAATCCATAACCGCGAGGCTGATAATGACATTATGAACATACTGAGGTCATATAAGGATACCAGCCTTAGGGCGCAGATACACTGCTATTCGGGTTCCGTTCAGGACGCACGCGAACTGGTTTCAATGCATCACCTCCTCTCCTTTACAGGCAATGTCACTTTCAGCAAATCCGACAACATAAGGGAAATCCTCAAACACGTCCAGGTTGAAAACCTGCTCCTTGAAACAGATTCACCCTTTATGACTCCCGTGCCTCACCGCGGAAAAAGAAACGAGCCTTCATACGTCAGCCTTGTGGCAGAGAAAATTGCCGAGGTGCAGAATATCACCCTTGAGAACGTGGCCCAGGCAACATCATTCAACGCCTTTAAGCTCTTCGGAATAGGACGCCGCCCCGGGGTAAGCTATACATACAGAATCGGTAATTCACTTTATATAAATGTCACTAACCGCTGCAACGCCGACTGCATCTTCTGCGACCGTAAGGGAAACGCAGTCATTAAAGGCTACAGCCTCAGAATGAAAAAGTCAGAAGAACCCCCGGCTGAAGTCTACATTAAAGAGATCGGCGACCCATCGCAGTTTGACGAGATCGTCTTCTGCGGGTATGGAGAGCCCACCATACGCTGGGACATTGTAAAGGAAGTTGCCAGATACGTAAAGGAGCATAACGGCAAAACCAGAATGAACTCAGACGGCCACGGCAATTATATAAATAAGCGCGATATTACGCCTGAACTAAAAGGCCTTATTGACACCGTCTCAATCAGCCTTAACGCAGTTGATCCGCAGCAGTATTCAAAGCTCATGCAGGTGGACCCCGGGCTTCATGCCGAGATGCTCGACTTTGCAAGAAAAGCCCGTCAGTACACCAACGTCGTTATGACCGTTGTCGGCCTTAATGAAATTGATACTGAAGAGGCTAAAAAATTTGTTCAGGATAATGTAGGCGCGGACTTTAGAACGAGACCCTATTTTTAAGACTGATTAAAGCAGGGCGGCCTGAAGTTAAAAACCTTGCCGCCCTGATAAATTTTATTGCCTGCTTGTGTTCAGGCAGTTTATTTACTACCACTTAAACCAAATTTTAAGTCCCCATGAAGAATCTTGTAAAAATTCCATATCTCATAGTTTTTTTATTCCTGTTTCATTCACTTTCTTATTCCCAGTCAGAACTAAAAATTAGACTGGACGCACTCCTCGCAGACAGCATGTTCCAGTCCACAGTTGCATCGGTTAACGTGTATGACCTTACGGCAAAAAGCCCCCTGTACCAGAACCAGATTAAGCTGCTCCTGAAACCCGCTTCAAATATGAAGGTAATTACTACGGCTGCAGGACTCTGTTTTTTAGGACCCGATTACAAGTTCCAGACACTAATGTACCACACGGGCAGTATCACGGATTCAGTTTGCACCGGAGACCTTTATCTTGAAGGTAGAGGCGACCCCGATTTCGGCCTTCTGGACCTGGATACACTGCTGCAGAGTGTCAAACTTCTGGGCATAAAGGAGGTTAAGGGGAATATATATGCCGACGTGTCCTACATGGATTCCCTTTTCTGGGGAAAAGGCTGGATGTGGGATGATGACCCTTCAACTGACGCCCCGTATCTGTCCCCTCTTAACATCAACAGCAATACGGTTACGGTTAGTATAGCACCGGGACTTCCCGGCAATGCTCCAATTGTAAGCACAATTCCCGAATCGGGCTACTTTAAGATTAAAAACAAATCTTATACTGTTGCGGGCGATTCCTCAACTTTCCGCTGGGACCGCGACTGGCTTAACAGGAAAAACGACATAGTCTTAAGCGGGAACCTTCCCATGAAGTCTCCGCTGATCGCAAACGAAATTAACGTCTATGACCCTGCCAGGTACTTCCTGACACTGTTCAAAGAAAAACTTGAGAGGGCTGGAATTATTGTCCTTGGAGGAATTGATACATCCCGCGTCCCTAAGGATGCAAAGCTCATCTATATATTCAGCAGGCCTTTTAGTCAGGTAATCGTCAACCTAAATAAAACAAGCGATAACC
The DNA here is from genome assembly GCA_025612375.1 of Ignavibacteria bacterium. Classification (NCBI taxonomy): domain Bacteria; kingdom Pseudomonadati; phylum Ignavibacteriota; class Ignavibacteria; species Ignavibacteria bacterium. Next base: position 33,288 of record JAAXKN010000040.1, on the reverse strand, counting down.
TGAGCGCCGAGATGACCCTGAGAGCCATGGCATATAAGTATTTCGGAAAGCCCGCAACACCTGAAAACGGAATTAAAATGGTGGACAGCCTTATCACGCTTTCCGGTCTTAACTATAAGGACTACAGGATTGTAGACGGATCGGGCGTATCGCATTATAACCTCGTCAGCAGCGAACTTCTTCTGAATGTGTTAAAATACATCTATAACTTCAGGCCCGAGCTCTACGGAATTCTTTACAACTCATTCCCTGTTGCGGGCGTAGACGGTTCGCTTGATTACAGGATGAGGAATACAGAAGCCTCTAACAATCTTCACGCCAAGACCGGAACACTCAGCGGCATCAGTTCCCTTTCAGGCTACGTTACGGCAAAAAACAGGCACGTGCTCGCTTTCTCGGCCATTATACAAAATTATGTGGGAAGTTCTTCAAGGGCCGTAAAGATACTTGACGAAATAGGGCGCATACTTGCCGAATCGGGACAGGGAGCTTCAGAATAAAATTCTTTTTGTTTCAACTGTAGTTATATTTATTTAGATTTTATAAACCGGATTTAGGAAAAAATTAAACATCATGAAACAAACAATTATACTGTTATTAATTATGTCATTTGGTTTTATATCATGCAATAAACATGAGGAGACTCCTAAGACTCAGGGGCCATCCTATACACTTAAAGCACAGGTCAATCCCCCGCAGTTCAATGCCAGGAACGCTTTTGACGAAACTGCAAAACAGGTCTCCTTCGGACCCCGCAACCCCGGATCAAAAGGCCACCAGGAGGCCCTGTACTATATAATAAACGAAGCAAAGAAATATGCCGACAGCGTTCAGGTGCAGAACTTCAGCTATACGGGCTACAATAACCAGGAACTGAGCCTCACAAACGTTATTGCAAAATTCAACCCTAAGGCCGCAAACAGAATATTTATCTCGGCACACTGGGATACACGCCCAAGGGCAGAGCACGACACCGATCCGGCAAAAAGAAACCTCCCGATCCTTGGAGCCAATGACGGCGCCAGCGGCGTCGGGGTCCTCCTTGAACTGGCACGCGTGCTGAAAGAAAACCCCGTTAGCTACGGCGTGGACCTGGTGTTCTTTGACGGAGAGGATTACGGACAGGAAAACGACCTCGGAAATTACTTCCTGGGTTCTAAATATTTTGCCGCACAGAAGCCTTCAGACTATAACCCCGCTTTCGGAATACTGCTTGACATGGTTGGCGATAAAGATGCCGTGTTCAATAAGGAGGGAAAGTCCATTCTCTTTGCTCCTGACGTCGTTAATATGGTCTGGAATATTGCGGGAAAGCTCAACACAAAAAGCTTTTCTGAGGCAGAGGGTAATCAGATTGAAGACGACCACGTACCCTTAAATGAAGCAGGCATAAATACAATCGATATTATTGATATCGACCTTGTAGGTGCCGATACACCTGTTGCCAGGAGAAATTACTGGCATTCGCATAAAGATACCATGGATAACATTAGCCAGGAAACACTCCAGCAGGTGGGCAGCGTGCTGACCTACTTAATCTACAGCCTGGACTTTAATAAGCCGGCAGTATAGGAGCTAATAGTTTAGAATTTTTATTAAACATTGATTTTCCGGAGAAAATAATTTGAAGCACTATAAAGAATTTGTTATTAAGACTGAACCTGAACTTACCGAACTCGTAAGCGGGATACTTTGGAAACTTGCTATCTCGGGAGTCTCGGAAGAAGACCCCTACATAAAAGTATTTTCAGAATCGGGCAAAGTAAGTAAAAAAGAAATCGAAAATCTCCTCAATTCACTCGTTCAAGAGAAGCTCATAGAAAGTTTCTCGGTGGATGAAAACGAGTTCGAGGAAAGGAACTGGAACGAGGAGTGGGAAAAGTCACTCAATGTAATTGAGGTCTCAGATAAAATTGTAATCAAACCGAGCACAAGAGAATATAATGCAAAGCCCGGTCAGCTTGTTCTTACAATCGACCCCAAGATGTCTTTCGGTACAGGAGAACACCAGACAACACGCCTCATGCTCTTAATGGTTGAAAAGTATGCAAAAAGCGGCATGAATGTTCTCGACGTTGGAACCGGAACAGGCGTACTGGCTATTGCTGCCGTCAGGCTCGGGGCCTCACACGCCGTTGCAATTGATAACGATGAATGGTGTTTCGACAACGGGATCGAAAACTGCCAGGTTAACGGCGTAAGCAATAAAGTGGAAATAAAGCTTGGTGAAGTCAGCCAGGTGGAAGAAAAGAACTTCGACCTTGTGCTCGCAAACATAAATAAAAATATACTCATGGAAATAAGCCGCGATCTTTCTTCCCACGTGAAGCCTGAAGGGGCGCTTATTCTTTCCGGACTTTTATTTTCCGACGAACAGGATATAACCGACCGCTACGGAAATGAAGGGTTTACCGTAATAGACAAAAAACAGATGGAAGAATGGCTTTCACTTGTAATGATAAGAAAGTAAAGAGCAGGCGTCTGCCGCTCTTTTCTTCTTAAGCTCTCAGCTGACTCTAATCCTCTTTGCCTTCCGTATCAAGCTTGTTCAGGAGTTTCATCAGCTCTTCCTGCTCATCGTGGCTCAGGGCCTCTGTCATTTTAAGTATATTCTGAGCCTGGAGGGGAAAAAGCTTTTCAATTTTTTCCCTTCCCTTGCTTGTCAGCTCAGCTATTATAATCCTCCTGTCGTCTGAAGACGGAACCCTGCGTACGAGTTCCTCTTTTTCCAGGTTATCCACCACACAGGTAATGTTTGCCCCTGAAACATAAAGCTTTTCCCCGATTTTCTTCAAAGGCATTGGACCTGCGCTAAAGAGCACCTCCAGAACGCTGTACTGCGGCCCGGTAAGGTGATGTTCAAAAACGGTTTTAACCTGCATCTTCCTGTACTTTTCATAAGTATGAAAGAGCTTTTCCCAAATTGATATTGCATGCTTTGTTCTTACGTCTGTCATCATAGTCGTTTTCTGCTGATACTTTTAATTTTATGCTATTTTCTTTAGTTCTTTTCTCAGTGCCTTATAATCAGGAACAATTTTTTCAACCAGAGCCCAGAACCTTTTTGAATGGTTCATCTCTTTTGTATGGCAGAGCTCATGGACAATTACATAATCTATTATATCCCTGTTATATGCCATGAGCCTGAAATTAAACGATAAATTGTTTCCTCTCGAACAGCTCCCCCAGCGCGTCTTTTGCCCTCTTATGGATATCCTGTTTACAAAGAAGCCATACTTCTGGGCAATTTCCCTTACCCTTTGGGGTATATAGTTTTCCGCTTTCAACTTCAGCCACGCGCTGTAAATGCTCCTAAGCGGTATCAGGTCGTCGGCAGGACTCAATATTTTCAGCGTACTGTCCTTGAGCTCCAGGCGGTGCCTGCGTATTAGAGCATCGTACTTGTGATCTACCGTAAGCCGGGTGCCCAGAAAATGGAAGCTTTCCTCCCTCGCAGAGAGCTTGCCGGCGTGCTTAATTACCCAGTCACTTTTGCTCATTAGAAAGTGTTCAGCTTCCCTGAACGTTACGCCATAGGGAACCACAAGTTCCAGCCCCTTCTCCTGACTAACCTGCAGCCTCATATACTTGGCTTTCTTACTGACTCTGTACTTGTAATTGTAGTCAGCTCCTCCAATTTTTATTATCCTTTCGTCCACTTGCCTTTTTAACCGTTAAATAACTACTTAAAAATATATACAATTTTTTCTTTTAAGAGTAGGAAAATGAGAGTGGAAAAAATCAGAACTTTAATTATTTGAATTATCAGCATAATTTGGCCTTTTTGTGATGAAATCAGGGGCATTTTAATCCCCCTGCACCAAAATTTCGCCCTTAAATTTTCTTATAATTGTAATTTGAAAGTTTTTTCTTATAATTTATATTTACGGTACATATGTTTAACAACAATATTTTTTGAATTGAATACAAATTCCGAAAAATTCAGACACTTTGTTTTAAATGCCTTAGAGAAAAGAACACTCCCCTCCTCGCTGGCCTCGTTTGCCTTCAGGGTGGATGATTCTCTAATGATCGAAAAGATTAAAAAGCTGTCTTTTGGCTATGAAAAATCGTTTTACTGGGAAAAACCCAGCGAAGGTACTTCAGCTCTTGCCCTGGGCGAGCTTGTCTCAATAAGCGAAAGCGGCAAGGGAAGATTTGCAGCAATTGAAAAGAAGATTAAAACTTTAAGAGAGGGTTTTATCTCCAACTGGGATGAAACCGGTATAGACCAGATCCCACTGTTTGTGGGGGGAATGAAATTTACGCCGGAAAACCACACCGAGATATGGGAAAACTATTCAGACGCCAACTGGTTTGTACCCAAGGTGCTCATTTACTCCCGCGGGAATGAAAAAGTGGTAGTAACCAATTTCCTCTTATCCAATGAGGTCTCAAAAGACAGGCTTGTAAATGAGTTCGAACTCAGAATGACGCATATCTTCTCACCAAAAGAAGCTGCACCGCAGTCTGCATGCCCCAGGGTTGCCGCAGTTACGGGCAATACGCCTAAAGACAAGAAAAAGTGGATGGAAAGCGTAAAGAAAGCCATTGCCACCATCGAATCGGGAGAATTGCAGAAAATTGTGCTCTCAAGGCAGATTGAGCTGAAATTAACCGAAGAGCCAAATGTTTATTCCCTTCTCGGGCATCTGAAAGAAAACTATCCGGAGTGCTACCTCTTTTCATTCCATTCCGGTAAATCGACCTTCTTCGGCGCTTCTCCTGAAAAGCTCATAAAGGTAAACGGAGAATATATTGAAGCCGATGCTCTTGCAGGCTCTGCACCAAGGGGTAAAGATGAAAATGAGGACAGACAGTTTGAAGAGGGGCTGCTTAAGAGCGACAAGGACATTCTTGAGCACAATACGGTTATTAATTACCTTCAGGAACTCTTTAAGGAGTATTCCACAGAGGTAAGCTTTGAGGCATCCCCAAGGATAAAAAAACTTAAGAACATACAGCACCTGTGGACCCCGGTAAAGGTCAGGCTCAGCTCCTCTCACAGAATATTTGCAATCATGGAAGGGCTTCATCCCACGCCCGCAGTCTGCGGTGTGCCGCAGGCAGATGCCATGAACGTGATAAAGAAAATGGAGGACTACCACAGGGGAATGTATGCTGGAATCGTAGGCTGGTTCAACTTCAAAAAAGAAGGTGAATTTGCCGTAGCCATCAGAAGCGCACTCTTAAAAGGCAGGAAACTATATGCCTTCGCGGGCGGCGGAATTGTTGAAGGCTCCGACCCGGCAGCAGAATACAAGGAAACAGAACTTAAACTAAAGCCAATTCTGGCGCTTTTTGATAATGAAAATAAAAGTTAATCGTAATAGCCTTTGGTCAGAAATATTTGTTAAGGAGTTAGCTGATAACGGTGTTAAATATGCTTGTATTTCCCCCGGATCCAGAAACACACCTTTGACTGTAGCTTTCAGCCAAAATAAAAATATTAAAACACACATACTAGTTGACGAACGCTCAAACGGCTTTTTTGCACTCGGGCTGGCCAGGGCCACAAAGACCCCGGTTGCACTCGTATGTACTTCAGGTACCGCCGTGGCTGAGTTTTATCCGGCAATAATTGAGGCTTTTCAGCAGAATATACCTTTAATTGTCCTGACGGCTGACCGACCCCCGGAACTGCAGGACTGCGGGGCAAACCAGACTATTCATCAGAATAATATTTATAAAAACCATATCTGCTGGTTCCGTAATGCCGGGCTTCCGGGCGTGAGCCTGAAAAAACTTTCACACGTCAGGGCTCTGGCTAAAAAGGCTTTCTTTGAAAGCTCTTCCAAAGGCCCGGTGCATGTAAACTTCCCGTTCAGAAAGCCTCTTGAACCTTTTACTTTTACAGATGAAGTAAATGAGGAGGTGCTTCAAAAGCTGGCTTTGGAACAACCTTGTGAAAATGGGCTTATTGATACCCTGTCTGAAAAAAGAACTGCCGGAAAAAGCCTTGCAGAAAAGATCTATGAAAAGCTGAAAGCTGCTCAAAAATGCATTATACTTGCCGGGCCTGACGACCCGGTTGATAGTTTCGCCTGCAGCCTGCAGCATATGGCTTCTTTGTTCAGCCTTCCAATACTTGCCGACGGAGCCTCACAGCTCCGCTACGGAAGCCACGACAAGCGTAATGTTTTCATCAACTTTGAAGGTTGCCTGCGCTCTGGAGAATTCTCAAAGAAAATTGAACCTGAACTGATACTTCACTTCGGGCGCACAATGACTTCCAAAGGAATTGAGATGTTCCTTGAGGGGACTTCGGCCGAGTACTACATTATTAACGAAAGAGGCAGCATTTTTGATCCTTTCGGCAAAACCACGGCCGTTCTTGCCATGGACTCATGTGAGTTCTTGAGTAACATCATAAAAAAAGCCGAAAGCGAAGGCTTTAAGCGCGAGGAGTCTTCCTGGCTGGAAGTCTTCAAGAGTGCAGAAGTCACAGCCGAAGAGCTGAAAAAAGAGAGCATATTGAAGGCTCCTTTCCCATTCGAAGGAAGGATATTTACTGAGGCCGTTAGCCTTATGCCTCAGAATTCAAACCTTATGATCTCCAACAGCATGCCGGTGCGCGACCTGGATTACTTCTCGCCAAAAACGGAAATGCAAATTAACGTCTATAACAACAGGGGCGCAAGCGGAATTGACGGGATCACCTCTACCGCCCTCGGAATTGCATCTGCTGCAATGAACCCTACGGTACTAATTACAGGAGACCTGGCTTTTTATTATGACCTTAATGGGCTTCTGGCATCGAAAAAATATTCCATACCTCTCGTTGTAGTGCTCATAAATAACGACGGGGGCGGCATTTTCGAGATGCTCCCTGTTTCGGGCTATGAGGAGAACCTTTTCCGTGAATATTTCCAGACACCCCATGAGCTGGATTTCTCGCACTTTGTTAAAGGCTATAGCGGTGACTTTTGGGAAATTTCAGACTGGCAGGGTTTCAGGAACGCGTTTGCACGGGCTCTTAAAAGCCGCAGGCTCTCAGTGCTTCACATAAGAACGGATTCCAAAAAGTCTGTCAGCTTAAGAAGGCGCTTCTGGAAAGAAGTTGCAGAATCCATCGCCTGAAACCTTTGTTTTCCTATTCTTTAAGAACGAAAGCCGGAAATTACTTCCGGCTTTTTTATTTTTCTGTGTACTATAATACCTCTCCCGAAAAAATTGCCCTAAATTTTTCATAAAAGGCCGTTTTCAGGCCAAAAACCAATAAAATAAAAAATATTATTCTTTAATTTCCTCTTGACAAGTGAACAATTGTTTACTATTATTGTAGTAAACAATTGAGCACTATATGAAAAACAAGCTGACTGACAGGCAAGAAGATATACTGAATTTCATTCAGAGCTATATCGATCAGAACGGGTATGCTCCTACGCTGAGGGAAATAGGCAAGCACTTCTCTATATCCTCAACTTTCGGAGTAAAAAGACACCTGGATGCTTTAAGTAAAAAGGGGTACCTGAACATCGGAAGCAACATCAGCCGTGCACTTTCCCTTACAAACCTCAGGACAGAGGAGGATTACTTAAAGAAACCGCAGCCCGTAACAGAAGAAATCTTCCAGGGCTTCAGGCAGGTTCCTGTAGTAGGACGCGTGGCAGCAGGAATGCCGATTCTGGCAGTTGAAAATATTGACGGGAGCGTTGTTATAGATTCCTCCGTTGTCAAGCACAGTTCCGGTTGCTTTGCACTTAAGGTAAAAGGCGACAGTATGATCAATGCCGGGATCTTTGAAGGTGACCTGATCATTATCTCCCCTAAGAAAGATGCCGTTAACGGTGAGATTGTTGTGGCCCTCCTGGGAGATGAGGCAACGGTAAAAAGATTCGAAAAAAGAGGCGACGAGGTCTTTTTAATACCTGAAAACAGCAGCTATCCACCTATCGCAGTCCGCCATAGGGAGGATTTTTCAATAGTGGGTAAAGTAGTCGGTGTTATCAGATGGTATAACTAAGGGGAAACAATGAAATCACAGATTTTTACTTCGGCAATTTATAACAGGTTTAAGATTAAATTTCTTTACGGCCTTCAGGAAATCGTGCTGGATCCTTACTTTTTGAGCTACGACCAGAACGGTCAAAAAGTGATCTACGGAAAGACCAGCTTCAGCAATGAAATTAAAAAGTACGAGTTTGCCAGAATAGCAAATATAAAAGTTCTCTACAGGAACAGGTTTTCCCCTATTTTGCCGATTGCATCCAAAATAAATTAGTTTTACTGATAGAATTTTGTCCGTTTTTATTTTTTAGCCCGTGTTTATTTAGATTTGATTTGACAGAGAAAGAAAGAGAGAGGTTATGAACAGTAATTCAAACAGAGAAAACGTAGATCAGCTCATTAAACATTTTTGGCAGAACGGTTATCTTACAGTCAGCAGAAAATACGGCACATACCTCCCGGCACCCGACCCGGTAGGTACTTACAGCGTTGATGCCGTAGGAAGATACGACAAGAAGTATGCCCTGGGAATTGTACTTTCACCTCAGGAACTGGATGACCCGGGGATTTTCAGCAAACTGAACTATCTGGCCACCAGACAGACCAGGTTCAGCAACCAGAAAGTTGCGCTTTTTGTCGGAGTCGAAGCACAGAACTTCTCTAAGGCAAAGCTGACCATAGACAGCCTTTCTGAGGATGCCAAAAAGAATATTAAACTGGCTGTCTTAAGCAATACCAGGGCAAGTGAACTGCCCTTTAAGGGGCCCCGGGAATTTGAGAGCAGATTCTTCAACCGGTAAATTCATCCTTTTTCCTCCGGCTTTTATTCCCGTATTCTTATATTCCTGTATTCTAAATACTTACCTGTCCCCTTTTCCCGGGTGGTGAAGGAACTCTTTTAGGTTTTCTTCCGTTTAGACATTAGACTTTTATAAAAAGAGCTCCCGTTATCCTATTTTTCAGGAAATATCCCCCAGGCCCTGCAGAATGTTCTCTTTTTATTTATTCCTCCTTCATATTGAATCATCAGTCTTCATGAAGTTTTTAAGTCCGGAGGCTGATGATTCATTCTAGAACCGGCCCCCCAAAGAGGCAAAAACGGGGGCTGAAAATAACATCATCCCTTTCAGAAACAAATTCCTGCATGCCAATGTCTAAACAACAGTCCTTTATGGCTTTAGTTAAAGCCGCGGCGCACTATGTCAAAATGAGCATTTCGGGGCTTGTGGCAGCCATCACGCAACCGCAATTTTGAATTGATTATTAATTAGCGCATCCTCAATTTTGCACTATCAATAATTATTTTCATTATAAGCACTTAAAGAGACGTGCATGGTAACTGTTTCAACTTCTATTACCTTGACATTTTATGTCCGTTAAAGTATTTTTTGAGTTCTAATTGATTTTATAGAGTAAAATTGGCAAAAGAAGAAAAAGATTTAGACTTAAAGGCTCAGAATTCATTAAAAAAGTCCGGCGATATTCCCGAACACATTGCAATTATTATGGACGGGAATGGCAGGTGGGCACGCAAGCGGGGCTTGCCGAGAGCCGCAGGTCACAAACAGGGCGTTGAGACCGTGCGGGATATTGTCAAGGCATGCGTCGGCCTGGGTGTCAGATATCTCACCCTTTACACTTTTTCCACTGAAAACTGGAAAAGACCTAAAGATGAAATCACTACTCTAATGAGACTGATTGTAAAAAGTCTTCAGAACGAGACCAATGAGCTTCATGCAAATGGGGTTAGGCTTTCAACTATCGGCAACAGGGATTCACTTCCTGATGTCGTGCGCCAGGAATTGGAGCAGGCAGTAGAAAAGACTTCAGGCAATACAAAGCTGACGTTAAATCTTGCTTTAAGCTACAGCGGGCGCTGGGAGATTATGGAAGCCGCAAAAAAGATCGGACAGATGGTAAAAGAAGGTCAAATCCGGTCCGAAGACGTAACAGAGTCTCTTTTTTCCTCTTTATTGACCACGAAAGATATTCCTGATCCGGATCTGCTCATCAGAAGCGGCGGGGAATTTCGTATCAGCAACTTTTTACTTTGGCAGATTGCGTATTCGGAAATTTTTATAACAGATGTACTTTGGCCTGAATTCAAACGCCAGCATCTTTATGAAGCCATAAAAGACTACCAGAAAAGGGAACGCAGGTTCGGCCTTGTCAGTGAACAAATATCCAGAACTTCAAAGGTTTAAGAATGACAAAAATTCGTTTTAATACACCGTTTTTATCCGGTCTAGTGGCTTTATTTATAGCTTTTACGCTTACTTCACACGCCCAGATGAACAGAACTCAATACAAAGTTCTCGGAATCTCTGTCCAGGGCAATAAATCAGCCGATGCTTCCACAATTATTGCCAACAGCGGCCTTAAAGTGGGCGATGAGATAGATATACCAGGCGACCAGACAATAAACGCTATCAGGCACCTCTGGAGCCTTAACATATTTTCAGATGTACAGATTTTAATAGACAAACAGCTCGAAAACGGAGTCTTCCTTTTAATTAAGGTTGCAGAGTTCCCCAGAGTCGAAAAGGTGGTCTTCGAGGGCAACGACGACGTTAGCGAAAAGGATATTGAAGGCAAAGTAAGCTTTGTAAGAGGACAGATCCTTAAACCACAGGACCTCTATAACGCAAAGACAAGAATTCAGGGGCTTTACGATGAAGAAGGGCTCCTTAATGCCAAAATAAATATCTTAAGATACAGCTTCCTCGGCGCCGACACGACGGATGACGAAATAAAGGCAACATGGCGCAATAATGCGGATTTTTCTGATGAGTATACAACCACTTACGAAATTAAGGAAAACCCTACGAACCTCGTTTCCAAGCTGAAAGAAAGGATACTTGTAAAATTCAAGATCGACGAGGGAGGCAAGGTTACTGTAAGGGAAATCGCATTTAACGGCAATAACTCACTCTCTGCCGGCGACCTTAAGGGCTCCTTTAAGGAAACCTCAGAGGCTAAATGGTGGAAGTTCTGGAGCAGCGCAAAGCTGAATAAGAAAAAATTTGAGGAAGATGAAAAGCTCCTGGTCGACTACTACAAGTCGCAGGGCTTCCGCGATATGGAAATTCTCTCAGATTCCCTTATCTTCAGCAATGGGAAAAAAGACGTTAAGATTTTAATAAATGTTGCAGAAGGCCCGCAGTATAAGATCAGAAACATCAACTGGGATGGTAACACCGTCTATAAGACCGACGTCTTGAATGACCGCCTCGGCTTAAAGAAAGGCGACCTCTATAATTATGAAAAATTCCAGCAGAACCTGCGCGGAAATGAAAAACAGAACGACGTTGCAGCCCTCTACCAGGATAACGGATACCTGATGAGCAACTTCAGGGCAAATGAGATAAAAGTGGGTCAGGATTCTGTGGACCTGGATATCACGGTAACAGAAGGCAACCAGTTCAAGATCGGCAGAATTGACATTCAGGGCAATGATAAGACCGAAGACAAGGTCGTCAGACGCGAGCTTTATACGATTCCCTCGAATTACTTCAGCAGAACTGCCGTTATGACCAGCCTTCAGCAGCTGGCTAACCTGCAGTACTTTAACGTTGAAAAGCTTTACAAGGAAGGAGCCAACCCGGTTCCTGTAACCGACAGCACGGTTAATATTACCTATTCAGTCGAAGAAAAGTCCAGCGATTACCTGAATGCTTCAATCGGATACTCGGGCAGCTTCGGCTTCTCGGGCTCAGTTGGCGTTACGCTTACTAACTTCTCTCTTGCCCACCCTTTCCAGATGGGCGGCGGACAGGTGCTGAATTTCAACTGGCAGTTCGGCGTGGGTAACTATTACAGAACTTTCACACTCGGCTTTACCGAACCATGGCTTTATGACAGCCCGACACTCTTGGGCTTCGAGGTTTTTGATACAAGACAGGCTTACTACTACGACTTAAGCCAGTACGGCGGCTCGGTAAGGCTCGGTAGACGCCTGACATGGCCCGATCACTATTTTAACGTTCAGGGTACATTTAAGTATCAGAATAACGACATTAAAAATGGCGGCGGATACTACAAGGAAGGTAAATCAGAACAGTATACTATCGGCGCTACAATAAGCAGAAAAGATATTGATAACCCGATCTTCCCTTCCCAGGGTTCTTCTGTAGTTCTGGACGCTGAGCTCTCGGGCGGCGCATTTCTGCCGGGCGACCTTAATTACTATAAGACCCAGTTTAAGGCCGAATGGTATAAGAGGCTTTTCAATACAAACCGTATAGCTTTATACACGGTTGCAGACCTTGGCTACATGAATGAATTCGACCAGCAGACCAGAGAGAAGATTAACCCGTTTGAAAAGTTCTTCATGGGCGGTAACGGCCTCGTAATTGCAACTACACCTTTAAGAGGCTACGACGACAGAACAATCGGCCCAAAGAACATTCTTGGAGACAACCTTGGCGGTAACGTCATGACGCGTTACACCATGGAATTAAGAGCCGCTCTTGCCCTGGAACCGATTCCAATCTACATCCTGGGCTTTGCCGAGGCTGGAAACGTCTGGGCTAACATCAGCCACGATACGAACCTCTTCGACCTGAAGCGTTCGGCCGGCGTGGGCGCAAGAATTTTGATCAACCCGATAGGTCTTATCGGCTTCGACTTCGGTTACGGATTTGACAGAAAAAGCGTAGACGGAAAAGAGCCGGCATGGCTCTTCCACTTCCAGTTCGGCCGTGGATTCTAATATTAAGGCTAATAGAAACAATTTTGAAAATTTGACAATTCAAATATCTTAAAACATAAAACACTAGAAAAATGAGGTTAAAGTGAAAAAATTCCTTTTAATTACAGCTGTATTACTTACCGGATCAATTAGTTTGTTTGCCCAGACAACGGCTCCTGCTGCCCAGAAGATCGGCTTTGTCGATTCTCAGACAATGCTTAAAGCTCTCCCGGAAGCCATCAAGGCACAGGGAGACCTGGACGACCTGACAAAACAATATTATGCTCACGTCGACAGCCTTACAGGACAGCTTCAGCAGATGTACAACGATTTCCAGAAGCAGCAGGCTAAAATGAACCCCAATCAGCAGAAAGATGCACAGCAGAAATTTGTAACCAAACAGCAGGAACTTGAAAACTTCAAACAGCAGAAATTCGGCCAGCAGGGCGAACTCGCTAAAAAATCAGATGAACTTTTTGCCCCGATAAAAGAAAGAATCTTAAAAGGGATTCAGGACGTTGCAAAAGATGAAGGCATGAACTTCGTATTTGACAAGACCGGTGATGTGGTTCTCCTTTATGCAGATACAACTTATGACATTACCTACAAAGTGCTCGACAAACTTAAAAGAGGAAAATAATTACTCTTATAAACATTAGGTACTTATAATGAAAAAATATGCTTTTTTAGTTTCTCTATTCTTTTTCGGTTTAACTCAGCTGTCACATGCGCAGTTAAAGATCGGCTACGTCGATTCTGATACTATCATGGACAAGCTGCCCGATGCGCAGGACGCCCAGCAGAAACTGGACGCTCTTATTAAGGACTGGCAGACCGAGCTCAATAAGCTCGAAAAGGACTGGAAAGATAAGTACGACGATTATGAAAAGCGCAAGCTTATCATGAGCGATCAGACCAGGGCTGAAACTGAAGCTGAACTGGTTAAGCTTGAAGAGAAAATGAACGACTACAGGCAGAAAAAATTCGGCACCAACGGTGAACTCTTCCAGAAGCAGGACGAAGTGATGAAACCGATACAAAACAGGGTCTTTGACGCAATTAAAAAAGTTGCCGAGGAACAGGACCTCGATTTTGTATTTGACAGAAGCGGCGACGTCCTCTTCCTCTATGCCAAGGAAAAATACGATATTACTAATCTTGTGCTACAAAAATTAAAATAATGCTCAATGGAAATAAAATTAAAAGATGTCGCCGACTTAGTCGGCGGCAGTATTATTGGTGATGAAAATGTTATTGTCGGAAATATTGCTAAGATCGAGGAAGCAAAGAAAAACGATTTAACATTCCTATATCTCCCCTCCTACGAAAAATACTTTTCAACCACTCAGGCTTCGGCCATCCTTGTTAAACCAGATTTTCCCAAAACAAGAACGGATATTACCTACATCCAGGTAAATAATCCGAATACCGCATTCCTGACCATACTCAACCGGTTTTTCAAACCGGAATTTCGTTTGACCGGAATAGATGACTCTGCTTATATTGCACCCGGAGTTTCTGTGGGTAATGGCACAGCAATCGGAAAAAATGCCGTCATCTCAGAAGGATGCCGCATAGGCAATAATGTAAAGATATTCCACAACACCGTTCTCATGGATAATGTTGAGGTCGGGGATAATTCAATTATATTCCCTAATGTAACGGTGCGTGAAGGCTGCAAAATTGGAAGCCGAGTCATAATCCATAGCGGAACCGTCATCGGCTCCGACGGATTCGGATATTCACCCGACAACAAAGGCGTATATCATAAAATTCCGCAAATAGGAATTGTTATACTGGAAGATGACGTTGAACTGGGGGCAAACGTTACAATAGACCGCGCGGCGCTTGGTGCAACCGTAATTAAAAAGGGCACCAAGCTCGATAACCTTGTACAGATTGCTCATAACGTTGTTGTGGGTGAAAATACAGTCATGTCTGCACAGACCGGGGTTTCCGGAAGCACAAAAATCGGCCGGAACGTCATTTTAGCCGGACAGGTTGGCGTCGTGGGACACATAGAAATTGCAGATAATGTGATCGTAGGCGCACAGAGCGGGGTTTCCAAATCGCTGTCTAAAGCGGGTACTTATTTCGGCTCCCCTGCAAAGGATATCAAGGCAGCCTTGAGGCTGGAAGGACACGTAAGAAATCTTCCCAATTATGCCGATAAAATAAAGGAAATGGAAAAACAGATAAATGAACTTAAGGAATTAATCAGAAATATCGAGTCAAAAAGGAATAAATAATGTTAGAAAAACAAAGGACAATCAGCAAGGCCGTCTCCATGTCAGGCACGGGGCTGCATACGGGCACCTCATGCACAATGACATTTAAGCCGGCACCTGAGAACTGCGGAATTAAATTCGTCAGAGTAGACTTGGGCGGCAATCCTGAGATACCGGCCATTGCTGAGAATGTCGTTGATATATCAAGAGGAACAACAATTGGAATTGGTGAGGCTAAGGTACACACAGTTGAACACGTACTGGCTTCAATAGCAGGACTTCAGATTGACAATATTATAATAGAACTTGACGGCATGGAGCCTCCAATCGGCGACGGAAGTGCCCTCCCCTACGTTAAAATCCTCCTGGAGGCAGGCTTCCAGCAGCAGGAAGCACCAAAAGACTACCTGATCATTGATGAGACGGTTCAGTACCACAACGAAGAAGGCCAGAACGATATTGTCGCCCTTCCGCTGGACAACTTCAGGGTAACGGTTATGGTCGACTACCAGAACCCGGCCCTTGGAAGCCAGCACTCGGGGCTTTTCGACCTTGAAAAGGAATTTGTTGATGAATTTGCTCCTGCCCGTACATTCAGCTTCTTAAGCGAAATCGAAATGCTGGCCGACCGCGGTCTCATTAAAGGCGGCAACCTCGATAACGCAGTTGTAATCGTCGACAAACAGGTCTCAGAAGGAGAGCTCGAAGAACTGACAAAGAAAATCGGCCTCGAAGGAAAAATTACTCTTGGCAATACAGGATTCTTAAACGACAAGACACTGCGCTTCAAAAATGAACCCGTGCGCCATAAGCTCCTGGATATGCTCGGCGACCTGGCCTTAATAGGCGCCCCGATTAAGGCACAGATACTTGCTGCCCGCCCGGGCCACAAGGCTAACGTCGAATTTGCAAAGCAGGTAAGAAAACTCTACCAGCAGAAGAAACTCGTTAAAAAGTACCAGTTCGTCAAGACCGAGGGGGTCATTTTTGACGCAGACGCCATACAGAGGATTCTGCCTCACCGCTACCCTTTCCTCCTTGTAGATAAAATAACTCACCTTGAGTTCGACAAAAAAGTGGTAGGCGTAAAATCAGTCACACAAAATGAGCCTTTCTTCCCCGGCCACTTCCCCGGAAGACCTATCATGCCGGGCGTACTTATTGTAGAGGCTATGGCTCAGACAGGCGGAATACTCCTTTTGAATGCTTTCCTGGACCCTTCGGAAAAGCTCGTATTGTTCATGCAGATGAACAACGTAAAGTTCAGAAAAACCGTCATCCCAGGCGATCAGCTCGTAATGGAAGTTGAGCTTATAAACAGAAAGAGCAAAACTGCCGTTTTAGCCGGAAAGGCGTACGTCAATAATGTACTTGTAACTGAAGCCGAATTTATGGCTGCAATTGTCGACAAAAACGATAACAAAGGAAAATAAGCGCAATTCTGGGCAAACTGTGACAGAATGCTTTAGAATGCGGAATTTTTAATATAATTATAACCAGATTATGAATAATATACACCCTACTGCCATTGTCAGTAAAAAGGCAAAGCTTGGCGAAGACATTACAGTTGGCCCAGGCGCAATAATCCACGACGACGTGGAAATCGGCAGCGGATGCCAGATAGGCCCTTACGCAGTCCTCTACGACGGGGCCAGAATAGGCAGCCGCGTCAAAATCCACCAGTCGGCTTCAATTGCAAATGTACCGCAGGACCTGAAATTCGGCGGAGAACCTACACTTTTTTATGTGGGTGACGACACAACAATTCATGAGTTCGTTACACTGCACAGGGGAACACTTGAAACCGGATTCTCCAGAGTCGGCAGTAACTGCCTTTTAATGGCATATTCCCACGTCGCACACGACACCGTTGTCGGCAACAACTGCATTCTTGCAAACGGAGTACAGCTTGCCGGACACGTTGAACTGGAAGACTGGGTCATAATTGGCGGCCTTACACCGGTGCACCAGTTCTGCCGCATCGGGCAGCATGCCATGATCGGAGGAGGCTTCCGTGCCGTTCAGGACGTGCCGCCTTTCGTTCTAGCAGGAAACGAACCTTTGAGGTATTCGGGTCTTAACGTCATCGGCCTCAGGCGCAGGGGCTTCAGCAATGGAGACATTACTGCGCTTAAGCAGGCATACAACATTATTTACAACTCAGGGCTCACTCTTTCAGAGGCAAAACTGAAAGTAAGAGAAGAACTCTGCGATAATCCTTTTGCAATAAAGGTAGTTGAATTCTTCGACAAGTGCGGCAACAGGGGCTTCATACGCAGATGAAATGGAACCTCCTGGATACAGGCTTTAATACGGGCCAGTTCAATATGGAATTTGATATTGAGCTTGCCCGCAATTGCCCCGATGATGAGGCTTTCTTCAGGCTCTACCGCTGGAAGCCATACTGCATCTCGCTCGGGGCAAATCAGAAGTTTGAGGACATTAACCTCCCTAAGGCCTCAGAACAGGGTATTGACGTTGTTAAAAGGCCTACCGGGGGACGCGCAATTCTGCACGCAGATGAACTGACCTATTCAGTCGTTCTGCCTGCAAAGGCCGGTTACTCCTCAACCGAGATCTACAGAAAAGTAAGCCTCAGCCTGGTAAGAGCCTTAAGAGACTTTCACTCCGGACTTCAGGAAGTTGAGCTTGAAAACCTCCAGCCCGATTTCTTAAGCCTCCTGAAAGATCCCACGGGAATTGCCTGCTTTGCCTCTACGGCTAAAAGCGAGGTGAAATTTAAGGGCCAAAAGCTCATCGGTAGCGCCCAGAGGAAAATGGGACACGCAATTCTTCAGCACGGCTCTTTACTTTGCGGAAATTTTCATTTACAATTAATTGATTTTCTAAATCTGCCCGGCCATGAAATAGAAACAATTAAGGACGATCTTTTGCACAAAACGACCGACCTTAATTCCATTCTTGGAATTGAGATCGATTATGATTTATTATCCGAAACCATAATTAAAGGCTTTGAGGACGAATGGGGTATTGAGTTCATTAAACCAATCGGAACGGAATCTAAGTTATGAGTACACATACGGATTTCAGAAAAATCACCACACAGACACTCTACCTTTCCAAGCAGAAAGGGATTAAAATTGCTGCCCTGACGGCCTACGACTTTATTACGGCCAAGCTTTTGGACCAGGCAGGCGTTGATCTTATTCTTGTTGGTGATTCCTTAAGTAACGTGTTCCAGGGAAACGAGACAACTCTTCCTGTGACTATGGATGAAATGATCTATCACACCAAGGCTGTCAGCAAGGGTGTCGACAGGGCCATGGTTGTCGTTGACCTCCCGTTTATGTCCTACCAGGCAAATGTGGAGGAAGGTTTCAGGAATGCAGGCCGCATAATGAAGGAAACACCCGCCGGGGGCGTTAAGCTCGAAGGCGGTGAAAGAGTTGCCCAAACGGTCAGAAAAATTACAGAGGCAGGAATCCCTGTCATGGGCCATATCGGCCTGACCCCGCAGAGCATTCACCAGTTCGGAAGCTACAAGGCACGAGGAAAGGAAGAAGATGAGGCACGTCAGCTCCTCAAGGACGCAAAAATCCTTGAAGAGGCAGGCGCATTCTCTATTGTCCTTGAAAAGATTCCGGCCGACCTGGCAAAACAGATTACCGGAAGCATTTCAATTCCTACTATCGGCATCGGCGCCGGGGTCCACTGCGACGGGCAGATACTCGTTACGCCCGACATGCTGGGCTTAAATGTGGACTTCCACCCCCGCTTCGTAAGAAATTACGCTAAGCTGGCAGAGGATATGGTGGAAGCTGTTAAAAATTATGTGAAAGATGTTAAAGAAAAAGGGTTTCCTTCTGAAAGCGAAAGCTACTAGTATTTAGTTTTTAGATGCTTTTCCGGAACGCCGGTCTGATCCCCCGCTTTTCAGGAAAGCTCTGTACTGAAAGGAAAACCCGGTTGATTATTTTTTAGAACGGGATTGTTTAATTTGAGTCAGAATGGTCATATATGAGAAAGTTATTTTATATTTTATTTCTGTTTTTTAGTTTCTCCACGTTCATGCACGCCGAAACTGCTCCGTTAATTGAGTCATTTCTTGATGGTGCTATAATTTCACAGATCTCAGGCGACGCAGGCGACATATGGGTGGCAACATACGGCAAGGGAATCTATCACTATTCAGCTAAAGAAAACAGCTGGACTAACTACTCCACGGCAAAAGGAAACCTGCAGCAGGATTTCTTTTACTGCATTGCAGTAAATCAGGATTATGTCTGGGCCGGCTGCAGCGACGGGCTTTTTACTCTCGATAAGAGAACCAATACCTGGATGAAAAGAAAATTCGGCAAGGGCGCAGAACTAGGCCAGTGGGTGCGCGCCGTTGCATACGATCCCTCAATAAACGCTCTCTGGATAGGACGCTTCAAGTTCCTCACAAAACTTGAAGTTGCAAAGCAGAAGTATACAGACTATGATCTTACCACTAACGGGGATGCCAAGACAAACAACATTAAAACCATTAAGGTAGACGGCGACAGCCTTGTGTGGTTCGGTACCGAGGTCGGAATTCATAAATACAACAAGAAGTTTGAGATAGAAGACACAAGGTCACTCCAGTTCATAACAAGCAGGGATAACAATTTTAACGGCGACGGCGATGCAATATCCCCTGCCGATATACTTTTTGAAACAAAAAACGTCTGGTTCGGACTCGATGAGTTTGTAACGGTCCAGAAACCGAACTTCAATATCGGAGGCGTTTATTTTTACGACAGAAAGCTGGAATGGGAACGTTTCGGCAAGTCGAACGGCCTTCCGGCAAACGGCATTTTCTGCCTCGCAAGAACAGGCAACTATATCTGGGCCAGCGTCTACGAATTCAACAAGTCAAATAAGGAACAGGTTGGCCAGGGTGTGGCCCTCATTAACCGCTATACGAAAAAGGTGACAAGAATCAGTAAAGATGAACTGAACCTTAGAAGCGATAAGATACTTTCAATGTTCTATGACGGCAATAATATGTGGCTGGGAACCGAGGCCGGACTTCTGAGGGTTAAAATAACAAACGACTTTGCTATGCTGAAAAAGTAATTAAAACAAAATTTTAATTTCAGGGCTTTATCCCCCATGCGGAGGATAAAGCCTTTTTTTTTAAGCCCGTTTTATTTTCAGACTGTTATTCAATTTCAGAAACACTGTTTTGTACGGTCTGCAGATTTTTCATCAGGTCCTGCATTCTGCCCTTAAGAGAAGCAATCTCGCTTGCCAGATCCTCTTTATCAAACGACTGAAGACCACGCTCTATAATTTTCTGTTTTGTAATACTGAGAGAAGAAAGTGATGCGGCAATATTCAGATAATGCTGTGTTAACCTCTCAAGTTCTCTTAAAATCTCCTTTTCCAATTTGGCACTCCTTGAGTCTTTCGTAACTTATTTGTTGATACAATGATTTAAGTCCGGAATTACCGTCATATCAAAATAAGCACCTTTTCTGATACTCACAAAGAATTAATGCATGAGGCAGACTCAGATTTCAATTATGCCTGAAAAAACGATGGTCATAGATAAATTTTTTCACTAATTTTGTCCGTTAAGAGAACTCTTAGCCCAAATAAAATTATTTGAAATATTCCGGGGTATTATGAAATTGATTAAAAACTTCCTTCCGGGCTGTCTTAGCCCCGCTGCTGCATTGCTTATTGCTTTATGTCTTCCGGCTTCAGGTCATCTTAAAGCCGCAGAGGGTGCCGCCAATACACGCGACACCCTTTTCTTTGACAACTTTTCCGGAGATAACCTGGACCGCTCCAAGTGGAACGTTATTGTTACGGGCTGGACCGTAAACAACGAACAGCAGGCATACGTCGATTCCGCCTCGGCACTTTACATTGCACACGGAGATAAAGCCGAAGGCTCGCCTGACGGGGCACTTGTAATTGAGGCGAACTACCGGCCAGGCTTTACAACCAAAGAGGGGAAGAAATTCAGTTTCACCTCGGGCCGCATCGATACAAAGAGGAAATTTGATTTCAGCTACGGTACAGCTTCAGCACGCATGAAGCTTCCTGATGGAACAGGGCTCTGGCCCGCCTTCTGGCTCTTGGGCACAGGGCGCTGGCCTGACACGGGTGAAATCGATATAATGGAAAACGTCGGGGAAAAGGACTGGACCAGCGTGGCACTCCACGGCCCTGGATATTCAGGCGAGACACCGCTGGTAAATAAGGCTTACTTTACAGACAGCGATGTCTCAAAGTGGCACGTGTACTCAGTTGACTGGAAGCCTGAGGGTTTTGTTTTCTACGTGGACGGAGTTATTGTCTACAGGGCCACAAGGCCGATGATTGAAAACTACGGCAGGTGGGCTTACGACAACCCAAAGTACATCATTCTTAACCTTGCTCTTGGAGGCGCCTATCCGGTTAAAACAAACGGCGTTAAAGCCCCATATCCCGGAATTCCTGAACCCACGGTTAACCTTATTAAAAGCGGCAATGCAAGGGTCCTTGTCGACTGGGTTTTAATTACGCAGGATAAGTAAGATCTTCCTTCTGAAAATTTAATGCCGGGGAGGCTTAGAATGGCTGCCCCCGGCAAAACTTCAAACTCCTCCCTTTTGATTCAGCATTAAGCATTCAGCATTAAGCATTAAAAAGCGCAAATTCCCGTACTTTTTACGGTTTATTTAAAAAATTATGAATATTTTTATAGTTGGCTTTTTCTATAAAAGCCTGACGAAGGATATTCGGCAGGCTTCCCTGACTGAACTGATTTCCGGCAAAAACCGGAGGAAATAAATATATCTGATATTATAAACTTTGAGGAAGTATGGTGAAGTTTTCTAAAGAAAGACTTGAGGAATTAAAGAAGAATTTTGAGGGCAAAAGGATTGCAGTTATTGGTGATATGATGCTGGACTGTTACTTCTGGGGCGACGTAAAAAGAATATCCCCGGAAGCACCGGTACCCGTAATTGAAATTGACAACGAATTCTACCGCTTCGGAGGAGCAGCTAACGTTGCCCTCAATATACTGAAGCTCGGCGGCATCCCCCTGCCCGTTGGAATAATCGGATACGACAACCACGGCTCCATATTCACTTCCCTTATGGAAGAGGCAGGCATTGAGGCTAAAGGAATAATAATCGACGACACCAGGCCCACTACGGCTAAAACAAGAGTAATTGCACAGAACCAGCATATAGTTAGAATTGACCATGAATGCAAGGACTATATTGGAAAGGAAACAGAAGACAGAATACTTAAATTCGTCACAGACAACATAAAAGACATAGACGGCATCATTCTTCAGGACTACAACAAGGGGGTCCTTACACCCGTGATCATTGAAGAAATTATAAACTTATCCAATAAGAATAATGTTATAGTTAATGTTGACCCTAAGTTTAACAATTTCTTCAATTATAAGAATGTTACGGTATTTAAGCCGAACAGAAAAGAAACTGAGGATGCTTTCGGCATTAGGATCAGAACAGAGGAAGATATACATAATGCCGGCAATATGCTTCTCGACAGGCTCGGCTCTAAATACGCCCTTTTGACTCTTGGCGAACAGGGTATTGCAATTTTTGAAAATGGGCAGAACGAAAGAAGAATTCCAACAAAGGCCAGGAAAGTAGCCGACGTTTCCGGAGCCGGCGACACGGTTGTCTCCACGCTTACGGTTGCCCTTACGGCAGGAGCCGATATATGCGAAGCCTCCTATCTTGCAAATTACGCTGGAGGACTGGTCTGCGAGGAAGTTGGTATTGTGCCTATCGAGGCAGACAAGCTTTTTGAAGAGGTGGAAAAAGACTCCCTTAGCAGCTAAATGCAGTAATGTGC
>JAAXKN010000040.1:0-10505 GCA_025612375.1 Ignavibacteria bacterium | reverse complement strand
GCGCTGAAACTTATAGCGGTCCAAAAGGGTAAAAAACATTATATATCATTAAAGAATTCGGAATTTAAGTGGAAAATAATATTTTAAATAGAATGGAGATGGTTTCCGTCCGCAGGAAACTCAAAGACGAGGGGAAAAAGGTGGTCTTTACAAACGGCTGCTTCGATATTCTTCATGCCGGACATGTGGACTACCTATCAAAAGCCAAGGCGCTTGGCGACATTTTAATCGTTGGGATGAACAGCGACTCCTCGATAAGAAATATCAAGGGAGAGCTTAGACCCATAATATCTGAGGCAGAGAGGGCTTTTCTGGTTGCTAACCTTAAAGCTGTGGATTATGTGACACTCTTCGATGAGAATACGCCGGGAGAACTTATTCATGAACTCATACCCGACATACTTGTAAAAGGGGCCGACTGGAGCGTTGAGAACATCGTCGGCCGCGATACGGTGGAAGAAAATGGCGGAGAAGTCAGAACAATAAAGTTCGTCAGCCAGCAGTCAACTTCCAAAATTATAAACACTATTTTAGAGCGTTATAGTAAGTAATGGAACCAGTACCAGCAAAGCCAAAAACAGTTAAGCCGAAGAAAAGCGCGTTCAGGAAAATCGTGAACGGTTTCCTTTACTTCTGGATAGGGCTTACTGTGTTCATGGTCTTGTTTACTGGGTTTACACAGACAAAAACTTTCCGCGAGTTCCTCCGCAAAGAGGTTATTTCCGAGGTTAATAAATCTATTAACGGGAAACTGAATATCGGAGAGATCGACGGAACACTCTTTACATCGCTTACTTTAAGAAACACTTCACTGCTTGTTGAAGGCGATACGCTTCTTTATGCAAACCGCCTTGCAGTTAAAATGAGCCCCCTGCAGCTTTTGCTTAAAAAGATCTACGTCCGCTCAGTTGAGCTTAGCGATGCAAAAATAAACCTCATTAAGGATTCTCTGGGCGTTTATAACATTTCAAAGCTCTCTAAAAAGCCGCCTGAAAAGGACACAACAAAGTCCTCGTTCCCCTTTACAATAACGGTAGCCGACCTGCGCCTTAACAACATCAGCTTCCGCCATGCGGCTTTTGAAAACAGGCACAGCCTTAAGTCATACCCTGCCCTCAATATGAACGACGCAAGGGTCGACAGCTTCTATCTGGCACTCGATGCTTTTGCAGACATCGACAATAACAACTACCAGGTCAGGCTTAGCGGCTCTAAGGCAAAAGTGAACCTGCAGAACTTCCGCCTGCGCGACTTAAGGGGAAACTTTTATCTTACAAACCACAACGCCAAGGTCGACTACCTGGTAATCAAAACCAATACTTCGGACTTCGACCTTTACGCCTCAATGGACAAGCTTCACCTCTTCGATAAATTTGAGATGAAGGACCTTAAGGACGCCCCGGTTAACGTGGAGCTGAATGCAAGGGTTTTTGACTTTGCAGACCTGGCATCTTTTGCTACAACTGACTTCCTTAAAGGGACTCTTAAGACAAAGCTTAAGGTTACGGGGACCTACGGCAACATGAGCCTGGAGAGGCTTTCGCTGGACTACCTGCAGACACATCTTAACGCCACGGGACAGATTAAAAACCTGCACGATCCTAAAAATATGTTCATTAAGGCCTCTATTAAAAACGGCTACATCAATGAACCAGACCTTGCAGATCTCATGCCGGGACAGAAATTTCCAGTATATAAGAACCTGCAGGTAAAAAACATAAATATCGATTACGAAGGGGATCTGAAGAGCTTCAAAACTACGCTTAAGGCCGACCTCCCTGAAGGATCTGTAAATTCAAAAGCCGAACTGGACTACGGCAGCCCGGTCCTGAAATATAACGTAAGCCTCGAGACCTCGAAGCTGAACCTGGAACCTGTAACAAATGTCAGTACTTATCTCAATGCCTTTGCAACTATAAAAGGCGAAGGTACAAAGCCTGAAAGCATGAACACACAGGCCCAGATAAGACTCCTGGATTCAAAGTTCAAACAGTACACGGTCGATTCCCTCAGGCTAAACGCCGTTGCAAACGCTGGCAGAATAATAATGAGGCTCAACACCCTCTCCAGAAACGCAGGCGTCAACGTTGACGGCAGCCTTGACTACAGGGATACAAAAAACCCCGTCTACGACATGACAGGAAGCGTTCAGAATCTGGACCTCCAGAAATTCATCGCCGATACGGCAATGGCATCAAACCTGAACTTTACGTTCAACCTTAAGGGCAAAAGCTTCGATTTCCATAAAATGGAAAGCCAGTTCAACCTGGCCCTCGCGCAGAGCGCCTACAGGAATAAAGTTATAAAGCCGATGAATGTTTCTGTAGTTTATACCAAGCCTTCACCCGCAGAAAGGCTCATTTCCATTACTTCTGATTTTGCCGATATTAACGTCCGCGGCAACTATTCAATTGATGATGCATATTCACTCATGGACTACGAGACGAAAATCATCTCTCAATCCGTTATGAAGAAGGTCTATGAGTTTAACCCCATGGCGCTCTTCAACGACTCGCTCAAGGCTAAGGAATTCGCCGTTCAGGTAAAGCTGGATGAAACGAAAATCCCGAAGATGATCCGGAACGATATGAACATCAATTACACTCTGAACATTAAAAATTTCGACCTGATTGGTTCACTTCTGAACATGAAGATTGCAATGGACGGCATTATAGGAGGAAGAATAACAAATGATGCAAATGAGTTCACGGCATCAAACTATATCAACCTTAATTACCTCAAAGTATTTATGCCGTCAAATCTCGTTTACATTTCGGATTTGGCCTTTGATGTAAATGTAAGCCGCGATAACCGCCAGGTATCCTTCAGCAACATAGGAGCAGAGGTAAACCTCTCAACCAACAGAATTTTCTCCGGCACCGATCTTAAGAATATTAAGGTCAACCTGGGGCTGAAGAATAATGTCCTCAGATATAACTTTGCCGCAGACATGGATACAACCTTAAAAGCAAAGATTGCCGGAACCGGTGATATGACAAATAACCAGTTCAAATTTGTAGTTGACACACTGGCCGTTGACTATAAAAACCTCCTGCTTAAGAATGACAGCGCTCTTGTTGCAACATATACAAAGGAATCCTTTGACATCCAGCACTTTGCCCTCAGGAGGAACGGCTCAAGGGTTCTGCTCACGGGCTCCTTACTTGGAAACGGATCAATGCGTAACCTGAGCCTTAAGGTGGACAACCTGGGCACTGACATCCTGAAGGAACTGGGAGGCTTAAAGACAGACGTCTCGGCTAAAATAAATATGTTCGCAACGGCTAACGGTTACCTGGATAAGCCTGAAATCAAACTGAACCTGGGTGTCGACAGCATTAAAACCGAAAAGGTTAACCTTGGAAACCTGCAGTGCAGCCTGGATTATGCACCCAGGCTCCTGAAGACAAACGTGGTGTTCCTCGATTCAGCCTATAATAAATCAAATCCCCTCTTAACCCTGAATGGCAGCATTCCGGTTGACTTGGGGTTCATGGGTGTTAAAGACAGAATAGTGCATAACCAGCCCGTAAACTTAACCTTGAAATCAACCGACTTCGACCTCTCGGCTCTTGGAGAACTGGCATCAGCTTATATAGGTAAACTTTCAGGCAAGATGAATGCAGATCTCAGTGTGGGCGGCACAATGGATAAGTTCGTCTACGGCGGACAGCTCTCACTGAATAATGCGAACTTTCTGCTCAGGCAGAACAACCTCACATACGGCATGGATATGAATCTTACGCTGGCAAATGAAACTGTTACTATAGAAAACCTTGCGCTCAAAAATACCGGGCAGACAAAATTCCCCGGCACACTCAAAGGTACAGGAAATATTAACTTCGCGGGTACGAACCTGGAGACCATCGACGCCACAATTACGGGCAACCTTGCCGTCCTGGGCCCTAATTCCAAGGCGGTCCTGCCGGCATACGGCGACCTCGTCCTGCAGAGCGACGGCAGCTGGCGCTTTACATACGACAAGGGCTCAAGCGATTTTACAGGCAAGGTGCTCCTGAAAAATACAAACGTGACCTTTGTACCTCCTTCGACATCATACGCTTCGGACAACAAAAACGATTTTAATTATCACTTTGTAATAGATTCTTCAAAGATAGACAAGAAACAGGCCGACTTTAACCAGATCGTCACACTGTCGCAGAAATACGCCCCCAGCGTAAAGAAAGCGGGTGCGGCTGCAGGCTCAAACCTGAATTACGACCTCAACATTAAAATTGATAATGAGGCGAAGGTTGTCATTGTTATATTCCCTGAATTTAACCAGCAGCTGACGGCTGTTCTGGACGGCGACCTGACCTATGGCAGCAACGGCGTGGCACAGGGCGAATTCAAAGTCCTTGAAGGCTCCACGCTCTCTTTCTTCCAGACATTTACAGTTACGGGTACTATTTACTTTGAAAGCGATATTACTAACCCCAGGATGGACCTGGTTGCAACCTACATTGGTGACCATAATGCCCCGGTGGATTCCGGTAAAGTAGCGGTAAAAATAAAGCTTAAAGGCTCAAGAGAGGAAATTGCAAAAAGCCTTGCTCAGAACAGTGAAAACATTGGCGTTTACGTTGGGGAGGAAAACATTGACAATGATACCCCCTCTCCCAAGTATAATACGGCAGACGCCATTTCATTCCTGATTTCAGGCAAGTTCCCTACCGAACTTACTGCCAATGACCAGACAAAACAAAGCAGCACACTGGCTGAATACCGGGATAAACTGACCGGCTACGGATATTCAATAGCCAGCAGCCTGGTCTCCGGATACGTAAACAGCCAGTTGGGAGACGTCGTTAAAAGTATTGAACTCGAACAAAGAGGCAGCCAGTACCAGTTCGGCATCAGTGGCAAGGTCAGTAATCTGCGCTATTCAATCGGCGGCTCAACAGAAGCGCTGCAGGACTTTACAAAGGCAAACCTGAAGTTTGAATACCCATTCAGTGAGTATTTCCTCATGAGATTTGAAAGGAAAGACCCCATAATTCAGACCTCAGGACTAAACGAAAAAGTAAACGAGCTGGGACTTCGTTACAAATTTATATTCTAATGAAAAAAAAAGTATTAGCATTTTTTAAGAAAAATCCGGGCAGAATGATTAAAGCCCGCGACTTAGCCAAGCAGCTGGACATCAGCTCCGAACATGAGTATGCATCCTTAAAAGCGATGCTTCACGACCTGGAGCGCGAAGGGCTCCTGCAAAGAGTGGGTAAAAGATACCGCCTTAATACTAAAGTGGAAGGCAAGCTTACCGGCACACTCCAGATTACTGAGGCCGGATACGCCTTTGTCCTCATGAAAGAATCGGGAATGAGCGATATCTTCGTGGCCCCGCAGAATATAGGAACAGCCTTCTCAGGCGACCTGGTGCAGGTAAACCTCGTTGCCCGGAAAAAGAAGGGCAAAAACCTGGAAGGCGAGGTTATAAATGTCCTCCAGAGAGGACGCCAGGAGATAGTGGGCACACTTGAAAAAACGAACTCATTTTATATACTGAAGCCTGATGAGCAGGATATAAAAAGGGATATTTACATCCCCTCCGAACACCTCCACGGGGCTAAACATGGCGATAAGGTGGTAGTTCATGAAGTCATCTGGAACAGCACTGAACTGAACCCCGAAGGAAAGGTAAAAGAGGTCCTTGGCAAGGCAGGAGCCTACGATACCGAGATCGCCGCCCTGGCGCGTGAGTTCAACCTCCCCTACGCATTCCCCCGCTCTGTCTTAAGGGAAGCAGAATCTATTAAAAGCGGAGTCCCTGAAGAAGAACTTAAAAAAAGGCTCGACCTGCGTGAAGAAGTTATTTTTACCATTGATCCTGAAGACGCAAAGGATTTTGATGACGCCGTTTCAATTGAACCGATGGATAACGGCAACTACCGCGTCGGAGTCCATATTGCCGACGTAAGCCACTATGTAACTGACGGCTCTCACATAGACCAGGCGGCCTTAAACCGCGGCAACAGCGTTTATTTTGTCGGGAAAGTTATCCCCATGATTCCTGAAAAGCTCTCAAACGGAATCTGCTCGCTTGTGCCCTTTGAAGACAGGCTGACATATTCAGTTATTGCCGAAGTATCCCCTACGGGGGTGGTAGTTGACTACGAGATCAAAAAATCGGTCATAAACAGCAAACGCCGCTTTACTTACGACGAGGCGCAAGAGGTTATTGAAACAGGAGAAGGGGATTTTGTAGAGACACTTCAGCTTCTTAACAAACTGGCCAAAACACTCAGAAAAAAAAGGATGGCCAAGGGAAGCATTAACTTTATTACGCCTGAAGTCCGCTTTGAGCTGGATGAAAAGGGCGTCCCGGTAAATATCACAAAAAAAGAAGTTAAAGAAAGCCATATGCTCATTGAAGAGTATATGCTCCTGGCAAACCAGATTGTGGCAAAGCATATAGGCGGCGCAAAGAAGAAAGACCCCCTCCCCTTCCTATACAGGGTTCACGACCTCCCAGACCAGGAGAAGATATTTGAATTTGCCAATTTCGTAAAGTCTCTGGGATATTCATTTGACCCGTCCTCGGCCAATAAAACCAAACAGTTCCAGAAGCTCTTAGACAGTGTGAAAGGAACTGAAGAAGAGGCACTCATAAATGAAGTAGCCATACGCTCTATGGCCAAGGCAGTATATTCATCTCAGAATATAGGCCATTACGGACTGGGATTTAAGTTCTACACACATTTCACCTCACCAATCAGGCGCTATCCCGACCTGGTTGTACACAGGCTCCTTCACTTTTATACTGAAAATGAAGGAAAACAGTTTTACAGTTTAGATGAACTTGAGGAGATTGCAGATCACACCTCTGCCACCGAAAGAAGCGCCATTAGCGCCGAAAGGCTCTCCGTCAAGCTCAAACAGACCGAGTTCCTGCAAAGCCACGTAGGCGAGGACTTCCAAGGCGTCATCTCCGGAATCACCAGTTTCGGCATTTTCGTCGAACTCACACAGAGCCTGGCCGAAGGACTAATCAGACTCCGTGACATGGAGGACGATTATTATATTTACGATGAGAAAAAATATTCGTTAATTGGTAGAAGACACCATAAGGTTTACAGGCTCGGGGATAAGATAACTGTAAAACTAATCCGTGTGGATCAGGAAAAAAGAGAAATCGATTTCTTAATTATAAGTGATGAAGACTGAATTTATGACCTGCTTTCGTGAAACCTAAGTGATATCCTGATTGTCTAATTTTATATCTAAAAATTTCAAAACGACAGAGTAATGCGATGGGTAAAAAATTTCTTTTCCTTTTTGTTCTATTGCTCTCCTTTAAGGGTATATACGGCCAGGACGCTCAATTCGGCCAAAACAAAGTGCAGTACAAAAACTACAGCTGGTATTATATCCAGACGAAGCATTTTGATATATACTTTTCTGACGGAGGGGGCAGGCTTGCTGAATTTACGGCCAAAGCTGCCGAAGATGCACTGGTTGCTCTCCAGAACAGTTTCCGCTATGCAATCAATAACCGTATAACCATTATTGTTTACAGGTCGCATAACGACTTCCAGGAGACAAATGTCACTGATGAATACCTTGAAGAAGGCATAGGCGGTTTTACTGAAATATTCAAAAACAGGGTCGTGCTGCCTTTTGACGGATCGTATAACAACTTCAGGCACGTTATTCATCATGAACTTTCGCACGCCGTTATTAACGATATGTTCTACGGCGGATCGTTCCAGAATATAATTTCCAAGAATATAAATGTCCAGGTCCCTCTCTGGTTCAATGAAGGACTGGCAGAGTATGAATCCCTGGGCTGGGATACCAATACCGATATGTTCATCAGGGATGCTATTATAAATGAGTATCTCCCCGACCTCAACGGGCTCTACGGCTACTTCGCCTACAGGGGCGGACAATCCGCATTTTACTACATTGCACAGAAGTACGGCAAGGAAAAAATAAGCGAAATCATTAGCAAAACCAGGGGCTCGGGCGACTTTGAGGAGGCACTTAAATCCTCCATCGGCCTCAACTATGAAGAGCTTAATGAAAGATGGAAAAAAGACCTTAAGAAAACCTTCTGGCCCGATATAGCTAAAATGGATGACCCCGACTCATTTGCCAAAAAACTGACGGACCAGAAAAAAGACAGGGGCGGAAGCTATAACGTCATTCCTGCAATCTCCCCGCAGGGCGATAAGATTGCCTTTATATCAAACCGCGATATATACTTTGACGTTTATATCATGAATGCTATTGACGGCAAAGTTATAAAGAAACTCATCGAGGGCAACCGCTCTAGTGAATTTGAGGAGCTGAATATACTTGCCCCGGGACTTACCTGGTCACCTGACGGGAAGAAGATTATCCTGACGGCTAAGAGCAACGGATATGACGTGGCTTACCTTATCGACGTCGAATCCGAGGACAAGGACGTCCTTCCGATTAAATTAGACGGGATTTCATCCATGAAATGGTCGCATGACGGAAAACACCTCCTTTATGTGGGACAGAACGGCGCTGAAAGTGACCTCTACCTCTATAACATGGATTCAAAGCAGATTACTAACCTTACAGACGATGTCTTCACAGATACCGATCCCGTCTGGTCGCCTGACGACAAAACCATTTATTTTTCTTCGGACAGGGGGCAGTACATAAACCCTGCGGCAATTACCGATACGTTCAGCCTCTTCCATATGAACTATCATCAGACGGATCTTTACGCCATGAACCCTGCCACAAGGCAGATCGTAAGGCTGACAAACCTCCCGAAAAGCGATGAACTGAGCCCTGCTGTATCACCCGACGGAAAACACCTCCTGTTTGTTTCAAATATGAACGGGATAAACAATATTTATGAAATGGACCTCAGCACAAGCTCCCCGGACAGCCTGCAGTTTTTAACAGCAGACAATATGAGGCCTGTTACTAATTCATTAAACGGAATCTATCAGCTTTCTCTTTCACAGGACGGAAAGAAACTTGTTTTCAGCTCTTTCTACGATGCAGGATATAATATTTTCCTTATGCAGAATCCTTTCGAGCCCAAAACAACAAAAAAGGTGCTCGAGCCGACTGTATACTATGCAGGACTCCTACACCCCGAAAAAGCAGACAGCATTTCAATGGCTGTTCATTCACCTACAGTTTCTGTTCCGGTAAATACAATGCCCGCGAAAGATACAACGGAAGTAAAGACCGCGCAGACAGACTCCGTAAGGGCCCATATCTTTACAGGAAAAGTTGAGGTTAACCACGATTCAACCTCGTCCAAGGACTATAGCCGCTACGTATTCGGCGGAAAACCGGGACTGACTTCAGATACAGCAAGCGGCAGAAATCCGGAATTCAACCTTAAAAATAACCTGGATAAAAACGGCAACTTCTTTGTCAACAGATATAAGGTCAGTTTCTCCCCTGATGTTGTCTATGCCAATGCTGGCTACAGTACACTCTACGGTCTGCTGGGCACAACAGTCCTCTCCTTCAGCGATGTACTGGGCAACCACCGCCTTATAGGCGTTACAAGCATGCAGATAGATCTTAAAAACAGCGACTACGGGCTGGCTTATTATTATCTGCCGAAGAGAATTAACTACGGTATTGAAGCTTTCCATACCGCAAGGTTTGTTTATCTCGACAGGTCCAGCGTCGAGGATCCTTTAAGGGCCGACCTGTTCAGATTCAGGAATTACGGTGCAATTGTTTCTGCCAGCTACCCCTTAAATAAGTTTTACAGGGTAGACGGAGGCTTAAGCTGGCTTAACGTATCGGCTGAGAATCTGGACAATCAGCAGGAATCTCCGGAAAGAATATCGTACATTATCCCGTCACTCAGTTTCGTCCACGATAATACGATGTTCGGCTATACCGCTCCAATTGACGGCACAAGATATAACCTGACATTATTTGGAAACCCCTACAGCGGGTCCAGAAACTTAAGCTTCTACTCCTTTACATGGGACTACAGGCATTACAGCCGCTTCTGGTTTGATAACGCCTTTGCATTCAGGTTCTCCGGCGGCTACTCCGGTGGCGAGAACCCGCAGAGGTTCTTTATCGGAGGAACTGACAACTGGATCAACAGAACGTTCTCAACAGGTGAAATCCCGCTTAGGAACGCTTCTGACTTTGCGTTCCTGACGCCGGCTCTTCCTTTAAGAGGCTATAACTACGCTGAAAAGATAGGCACAAAGTACTCACTTTTAAACCTTGAACTCAGAATGCCTCTTATTAGGTACCTGGTTACGGGTCCTGTACCTCTGTTATTCCAGAATATACTGGGAGCCGCTTTCGTAGATGCAGGCAGCGCATGGGATCAGACAAACAAGCTGCAGCTCTTAGCAAGACAGGACGGCACCATTAAAACGAAGGATCTTTTAATGGGAACAGGCGTCGGAGCAAGAATATTCTTCCTCTACTTCCTTGTAAGATTTGACGTTGCATGGCAGTACAACCTTGACCATTTCTCAGCCCCCAGGTATTACTTCTCCCTGGGTGCCGATTTCTAAACCATACGGCCTTAA